>CAYVTJ010000129.1:0-2869 GCA_964454475.1 Microcaldota archaeon
ATATCTAAGAAGCTCAGATGTATTTATCGAGAGGAACTTATTTCGGGATACCACATGTCCCACAGCCAGAGATACCTTTTTATTTATTTCATGCACTTGAGTAGCTGGTGTTACATATGGATATTTTCTCCACGATGCAGGAATCATGTAAGCTTACAAAATACTTTTTGATTGTTC
Organism: Microcaldota archaeon; assembly: GCA_964454475.1. Lineage (GTDB taxonomy): Archaea > Micrarchaeota > Micrarchaeia > Anstonellales > Bilamarchaeaceae > CAYVTJ01. The sequence continues at coordinate 178 of CAYVTJ010000129.1, forward strand.
TCATTATTTCAGGCATTCTCATCGGTTTGGGGTTTTCTAAACCAGCGGATCCCAGTGAAGTTCCGCCTGGTGCTGAACCACTTGGAGGTGGGGGGCCTTCAGGCTCATCCACAATTAGTGGCTCTTCGGGCTCATCAGCATCGGATGATGAAGGCCTAGAGGCTTCGATGAGAGGTTTGTGTAGCAGTGCAAGGAGCCTTCTGGCGCTTGGTGCTATGCTCTTAGTGGTGGCGGCTGCGGCAGTGTATGCCATCGGACAGATAGTCGGGGCTGAAACAAGGGCAAGAGCATCCGTCTGGGCAACAGCTATGCTCACAGGAGCTGTTATCGGCATAATAATCTATCTGATAGTTCCTGGATTGATCGCTACGATGATGGGCGGGAATCTGACGAACCCAGACAACCCATGTGAAGGGATTACCACAAGCTAGAACCTCCCTTTTTTCATTACCGTGTCAAAATGAGGTCAATAGAGTAAAAAAAATATCTTTATAAACATTACTGGAGAGAAGGGTTATAGTGTGATAACTAGAGGTGAATGAAAAAATGGATTCATTTTCGATAATGCAAAATACATTCAAAGCCAGCAGGATTCTGCTGATTTTGATGCTACTCGTTGGATTAGGATTTGCAGCGGCTGGTAATCTTCTAACTGCCATGCAAGAACTCTGTAGTACTGCAACAAACCTTCTGGCGCTTGGTGCTATGCTCCTCATAGTTGCGGCTGCGGCAGTGTATGCCATCGGGCAGATAGTCGGGGCTGAAACAAGGGCAAGAGCATCTGTCTGGGCAACAGCTATGCTCACAGGAGCTATTATAGGCATAATAATCTATCTGATTATTCCGGGATTGATCACCACAATGATGCCTGGAAATGTGGGATTGAGTGATGAAGATCCGTGCACGTTTACTCCTTGACCCCCCCTAGTGATAACAGATAGGATCCTCTCGGGGGATTTTTCCTTTTATTTTCTTAACATGATGCCTGGTGTGGGATTGAGTGTAGAGGCATTTTAATGATCCTTGAGTCTTTTTATGAAAGAGAAAAAGAAGTGGCGATTCTAGATATTATCAAAAATGCATCAAAAGAAAGAGAGAATCTGACCATAAGAATCGAAGGAAAATATGAACCTTGGGTTAAGAAATGGATAATAAAACATGGGCACAGGTTGGTCGATTCCAATCCCTATCTCACAATAATTGTAAATCGACCTGTTGACAAGGAAAAAATAGAAGAGATACGAAGGTCATCCAGTCTGACCGCTCTGATACATCCATCTCCTGATTCTTCCAATATGCCTCTGATAAAAGAGAACGTGAAAAAAGATCTTCTTCCTCCTAAAGATTCCCTTGATGATGCCACAATTCAATCGTTTTGCTATGGGCTTGGAAGCATATCTTATTTCGGATTCAAGAATACTGCCAGTGATAATTACACTCTGACGATCATTATGGGAGCATTAGCTCTTTTCATATTGCTTTCCCTTCCGGCAGACCCTCCTGATGATCTTCTAAGACATATGAAAGCCTATGAATATGGATTTGACTATTCAAAACTCTACATAAATGCGTGGAACTTTTCCTTCAATCCATACCCGATATTCGACAATATCGCAGGTCTCTTTGATCAGCATTTTGGAGAGATTGTGGGATTCAAGGGAATACAGGCATTATGCTTCCTTGCCTTTTTCATAGGTTTTGCTCTCAATACCAGACATTGGAACGACGGTTTCAGAGCTTTAATCTTCGTTATCCTGCTGGCGATAATAGATGTCAGGATAGTACTATCAAGACCTGCGGATTTCGAAGGCTTTTTCCTGCTGATAGGCCTTGCTTTGTCAGGAGCTCCTGCTGTAATATTTGGATCCTTCATGGGATTTATGTATTACCTTTTCCCCATCTACCTAATCCCTCTGGCCTTGGTGAAGAGGGAATACCTGATCAGCATGGTAGTCTCATTGGTATTCTGGATAATCTATGCAGGAGAAAATTATTTCACTGATATATACATCTTTTTCTCCAATATGCTCACAAATAGATCTATGGGCATCTCCGAGAACGGAATGATGCTAATCGCATTGGGAAGCGTTTTCTTTCTCTTGCTCCTCTACATGTTCATAAAATCAAGAAACCTCAGATACGCATGGCCAATCGGATTCTTCACCATTATAAATCAGATAAGATATATCTCTGTACTCGCGCCATTGCTCGCGATCAGTATAGATGAGAAGAAACTAGGGATAAACAGGATCAAATTAGGGCTGCTTGAAAAGGCATTCATCTTCGGGATTATGATCGCATTAGTGATCAATGCTTTTCCGGATTATGAGATAGAAGAGATCAGGATAAACGACTCAAAGGTCTTATGCGCTTCGATGAGATGTATGTTCAATACTGTCTATTATGGAGATAATCTGAGCATTACGCCAAGCATGGAAATAGGAAACACTGACAAGGAAATCCAAAAAGCAATAAAAAAAGCGCTCAACGAAGGTGAAATGGATTGCAGCATCTTTGAGAAATATGATTATGATCTTGTGGTCGAGAGCAACCTAAAAGAGATACCCGAATGCCTAGAACTCATTGATGTGGAAAGGAAATACCGCATTTGGAAGGTCAAGAAATGACTCTCAAGAACTAGTGCCGATTCAAGCTGTTGACATCTTATTCTAATGCCTAATTAAATATATTA
>CAYVTJ010000130.1:0-2851 GCA_964454475.1 Microcaldota archaeon
TCAATAAACTTCTGAGCATAATCAACAAGTTCATCATCAGAATAATTCTTCCATGATCTCAATCTGGATTTGAATTCAATCTTGTCAAGTAGTTTTCTTATTCTCAAAATAGAATAGAGCCCGAGGTCAGCCTTCTGAAATCTGATCCTGCTCTTGATTCCAATGTCATCAATAAACTTCTGAGCATAATCGACAAGTTCATCATCAGAATAATTCTTCCATGATCTCAATCTGGATTTGAATTCAATCTTGTCAAGTAGTTTTCTTCTTCTCAAAATAGAATCGAGCCCGGGATCAGCCTTCTCCAATCCATTCCTGTTCTCTATTCCATTTTCATCAATAAACCACTTTGCATAAGAACTAAGCCACCTATCACTCATCGCAGACCATTTTTTTCTTGTAGCATTGGAAGTCAATGGAACAATGCTCTCAGTAATTGGACTTCTGGATCTTACGAATTTTTTCCATTTTTTAGGAGTTTGTTCGATTAATTTCATCTTCTCTTGACCCTCCTCTTTGGATTATTTCCTTTTGGTTTCTTAGATGCGAAACTTCTGTGATCAGAAGCCATGGATCCCTCTTCTCTCAGAACAACGGTCAGATAGCTTTTCTTTCCTTTTCCAACCATTGCCAATTCGACACCGAGTGCTTCAAGATCATCCTTGGGTATATCTTCCAGGCAGGTGTTTGGATACCTCTGCCTTAGAAAGGTCAGCCTTCCCTTTTCATCCATTCCCCTCAGATTCAGGCGAGCACTACTGGCAGATTTGTTATCAGGCTTTTTCATGCTATCAACGGATTTCTTCGCACTCTCTCTGATTTCCTCTCCGTCGATCGTAAATTCACTATATTCTCTTCTTCTGATTTTGCTTGCAACCTCAGCCTCAGTACTCTCCATCTTCCCTCTTGCAGAATCATAATCAAAGATATCCGGAGGAAGTCCCTCTTTCGGAGCTTCTGCAACCTTTACAGCAGTAAATATGATACACTCAAAATTTTTTTCCCCAACCGCATTGGCTGTTCCGGTTGCATCAGAGATTATCTTGAATCCAAGATGACCAAGTGCTGATGCCAGCTTGTCGGTTCTTGTTGGTCCGCTTGGAAGAGTTATGATCAGCAGACCACCCTCTTTCATAGTTCTGTTTATTTCCCTGATCACTTGTTCTCGCTCATCAGGAGCAGAATGAAGAAGCCCAAGGGAAAATACGGTCAAATCAAACCCGTCATTTTTTAGAGGTATGTTGTGGAAACTAGCGCAAACATGATCACCTGCATTTTCTCCAAGCATTTTATTTCCGAACTCTAATGCATGGGGATTTGCATCAAGCGATACAACAGGCCTTTCCAGTTTCCGTGAAAGGCAACAGGGCCCTGATGCAACATCTAAAATCAAATCGAATTTTCTGCCTGATCTTTCCATTTCCCCGATTGTGGAAACAATAAGATTAGTCACATTACCATAGAAAGAACCTTCAAAATTATTCCAAGTCTCTTTTGCGACAAATCCACCTATTTCAGGGTCTTGAAGTAGCCAAGTAACATCCTCTATCCTGCGATTTGTTGTCATCCCAAAGAACCTGTAAAGTTTTTTCAGTGGATCAGTTCCGGCAGAAACCATTGTCTCTTTGCTCTCAAGTATGTCTTTCTCTTCTTCTGTCAATTCATGTCCATCAAGGAGGAATTCTGCAAGCATCCTCTTTTTTTCAATCAATTCAAGGAGCATCTCGTCAATGCTATCCTCTGAGACAAAAATGCTGATATCCACCGGGTGATGCTGTCCCTTCCGGTCCAGCCTTGTAATTCCCTGGGCTAGTCTTGCATCAGTAAACGGAACATCAAGGAAATACCCCCTATGCGAAACAGTGAGCTGATTCACTCCTTCACCAAGGGTGGCCAGAGTGGCTATCAAAACATCATATTCGCCTTTTTCAAAATCATCCAGAATATTCTGGCGTTTCTTTCCGCTCCTTTTTGGATCACCATCGATTCTTGCAACTCTGAAGCCTTCTGATTTAAGCCTTTCCTCAAGCCGGTTTAGAACACCCTCCTTTAGTTCTGAACTATAGACTACTGCTGGGCCATCATCACGATCTTTTTTTAGCATCTCGACAAGCTTGATATACTTCAAAGATTCCTGATTTATTCCGACCAATACTGGATCCAATGCGCATTTCCTCAGATCTGAGAGAACCTTCAGAGAACTTTTTCCGGCCTGACTGAGTATGAGTTTGCCGTATTTCTTTTTCTGCTCCCCAATCATGGGAACTCTTACAACATTTACATTGCATCCAGCACTCTGGAATGTGTCCTTTTTTCTTCTTCTTAACATGAAGGGAAGGATCATTTCCCGAACTATTCTTGCATTCTTCCCATATCTTGCATTGAATTCCCTGGGACTGATCTCGTGGTCCCAGAGAATGGCTGCAATAACTCCCATATCCTTTATCTTGTTTGGGACAGGAGTACCGCTCAGCATTGCAACATATTCGGCTTTCCTGGACATTTCCTGAACCTGTTTGCTCCTCTTTCCTGTTATTCCCTTGGCATTGTGGATTTCATCAAGAATGAGATAATCGAATGAATCGATAAGGGTCTTGCCAACAGTGCCCCCCTCAAATTCCCTGACGACCATGTCATATGAAACCAACACAAAATCAGGCCTGTTTACAACCGCTTCGATAATCCTGTCTTCCTTGTCTTCACTCCGGATTACTACAACTGATTTTTCATCAACATTCCATTTATGGATCTGATTTTCCCATTGGGAAATTACATTATTTGGCGCCACAACAACGGCACCTATCGGCAATCCTTCTATTTTTTGCATGAGATTCTTTGCAATGATGGCCAT
>CAYVTJ010000131.1:0-2846 GCA_964454475.1 Microcaldota archaeon
ATACTAGAAACCACCACAAAATAAACTCAGGATTTAACTACCTTCGGAAGTACTATGAAAAAAAGAAAGGAAAAATCAGAAAATTGTTATCTTTGCACGCTTTTCGGTTTCTTCCTTGATTATGACAAAGGTTATCAGGAAGATCACGATCATGAACAGATTAATGCTCATACTCCATATGAAAAGCGCGAAAAGATAGAAAACATCCTTCATAGCATTCGAGAATAACCTGTATGATGTGCTAAAAAGTTCAGTTAGATAATCATGTTTCAGCATACCTTGGGTTTTTTTAATCAATTTTGCATTCGTCCCGAAAACAACCGGAATGTACATCATGGTCCTAATCTGAGCCAGGAGGGAAATAAGTATGTGTCCGAGAAGAAGTATCATCGCGGATGATCTCAATATGTCGAGTTCTGATTCCACAGCAATCATATGGTCGAAGAGGACACCAGCCATAATCACAACACCGGTTATGGTCGCACCTGTGATGGTGATATTATTCATTAGAAGCTGTTGGATAGTGCCCATGTCTCCTTTGTGCAGGAGGAGGCTGTCCACAAAGGATGCGCGGTATTCCTCCCGTATAGATTTGCTTATAACCTTTCCTTTGATGTGTGCACTTCCGACAAAATAGATCAGACTATAGCAGATGATGAATACTGCGAAGGATACCATCTCACTGTTCAATTGCACTCCAAATATATCTTCGATCAATCAGAACACCCTTTCCCCCACGTATATTTTTATCCCTTTTCCTTCCACTTTCAAAGGCACAAGTTCTCTTGAGTGGTCTGTCCCTCTCATCTTGAACACCTCTACAGATCTCACACTTCTTTCTCCTCTGGAGAGCGTGTAAAGATTGATGATCCCGTCCATTATGAAATGCTCCACATCATACATGATCTTCTCTTTGTCGGAATTGGGGGACTCAACAATCATCATGCTTGTCATGTTTTGTTTCCTCATGAAAGCTAGGAAACTAAAAAGCGATCGCCTGTACTCGAGGCTATTGTCGAATGACATTTTTATCATGGTGGCAGAATCTATTGCCAGCCTGCTTACCTTATTCTCTTTTATCCTATTCTTTAAAAATTCCATGATATCCTCGAGCTCGAGTTTCGGAGGTTTGATTATCTCCATCTTTTTTTCTTCCACATACCTGTCTACATTATCCATCCCGGGAAATGTGTTCTTCATATTCTCGATAATATCCCCAGGGTCTTCCTCAAAGGATATGAATACGCCCCTCTCCCCTCTTTCAGCTCCATGATAGATGAACTCGAAAGCAAGAGAGGTCTTCCCAGTACCTGGACCTCCATATACTGCAACGTGCCGTTTTGAAGGAATTCCTCCTTGTAGAAGTTCATCAAGACCAGAGATTCCTGTCTCGACTCTTTCCATAGTCTCTGAAGGCATCCCTGCCTTTTCGCATCCTGGTTTATCTTCCATATTGGTCACCCTTTTCGAATCTGAGATTCTTCTCGGTTTATGACGGTATGCATTCTCCGTCTCGCATGCATTATGGCATGCTTTGCATGGGTGGCCGTAATTCGGAGTATGCATTTATAATAACTAACTTTAGTGAGCATCCCAGTAGATTGAAAAGAAAAAAAATCAGAAAATCGTGATTTTTGCCTTTTTCTCTGTCTCTTCGGTTATTATCAGGAAAGTTATCACGAACAAGACAATCATGAAAAGGTGCGTGCTCATACTCCAGATAAAGAGAGAGAAGAGGAAAAAAACATCCTTCATCGCATTTGAGAATAATCTATACGAATTGCTGAATAGCTTTGTTACATAATCATGCTTCAGCATACCCTGGGTCGTTTTGATGAGTTGTGCATTTGCCCCAAAAACCACCGGAATGTACATCATAGTGCGGATTTGTGAAAGGAGAGAAATCAGTATATGCCCCAGAAGGAAAATCATGGCGGATGATCTCAGTATATCCAATCCGGTCTCTATTGTTATCATATGGTCGAAGAGGACACCAGCCATAATCACAACACCGGTTATGGTCGCACCTGTGATGGTGATATTATTCATGAGAAGCTGCTGGATGGGCCCCATATCCCCTTTATGCAAAAGAAGGCTGTCTACAAAAGATGCACGATATTTCTCTCTGATGGTTTTGCTTATCAGTCTGTTCTCACTTTTCGCGCTTCCTACAAAGTAGACCAGAGAATAGCATACTACAAAAGTAGCAAAACTTACTATTTCAACATCTATGCTCTCCAGGGAGGGTCCATCTATCACTCAGAACACCTTCTCTCCAACGTATACTTTCATACCTTTTCCGCTTACTTTCAGTGGTACCAACTCCCTTGAATGATTTGTCCCCCGCATTTTGAATACCTCGATTGATCTAACACTTTTCCCTTCTCTCGCAAGAGTGTAAAGGTTTATGATTCCATCCATTATAAAATGTTCTAAGGACTATGTAGTTTGTTCTCTCTTAGAACTCGGTGATTCGACCATCACCATGCTGGTGAGGTCGCGTTTTCTCAGGAAATTAAGGAAATCGAATAGTGATCGTCTATAATCGAGATTGTCCTTGAAAGACATTCTTATCATAGTGGCGGAATCTATCACCAACCTGTGAATCCTTTCACTTTCTACCTTTTTACTCAGTAAATTTATAACATCTTCAAGTTCGAGGTTAGGAGGCTTAATTATTTCCATTTTTCCTTCCTTAACCAACTCATCGATGCCTTCCATCTGGGGGAAAGTGCTCTTCATATTCATCACTATGTCTTGAGGATTCTCTTCAAAGGTTATATATATACCTTTTTCTCCATTCATCGCACCGCGGTAGATGAACTCAAAACCAAGGGATGTCTTTC
>CAYVTJ010000132.1:0-2839 GCA_964454475.1 Microcaldota archaeon
AGACAAAACAGACAACCTTCTTTATTCTAATCTGGCGAAGTCAGGTCAATAGGAGGAAGTTCGATAAATAATGAAGGGAAGATCGATATCGTTTATCTGAAGAAACTTGCATCCATTCTTAAGAAAAGCAAGCACAGCTTTGGCATTGTTACCGGAGGTGGACCAAATGCAAGAATTCATGCGCGGGCGGCCCGTCAGCTCGGGGCAGGGGAATTCGACTCCGATGCTCTTGCTATTCTTGCAACAAAGATGAATGCTCATCTGGTGATTGAGGCTCTTGGCAATGCTGCCCATAGGAAGGTTCTTGCTGATTTTGAGGATGCAAAACAGTGCCTTGGAGCCTACATTGACAATGAATACAAGCAGACGATAGGCATATCATTCACAGAACTTTTTCATGGAAGTGCGCCTTGAAGTCGATGATAAGGCAAATTCTGCGGGAATTGTTGTAGATGCGGTTCGCGCAGTAAAGATTGCTCTTGATAAAAAAATCGGAGGGCCGATAATGGGGCCAAGCGCATACCTGATGAAGCACCCGCTGAAGCAGATGTCCGACAACGACGCAAGAAAAGCATTCGAAGAGTTCACTAAAGACTGAAATCAGGGGGAAGAGGAGCGGGCCGGAATGAATGGCCCGCCCCAGGATATTCATTCGCCGGGCAACTGATTTGGCCTCCCGCACTTTCCCTCGGAGCCGATATCTCCTTTACCATGGGCAATCCCGAATGCATTATGCATCAGGCCTGGCTTTGCGAATCCCTGCCTTGATTCACGCATTTCGATGAATGTGCCAAAGTCCTCCTTGTCGACAATTTCCACGAGGGCCTCCCCGTTTGGAAGTCTCAGCGCAGCTTCTGCCCATGCTTCATAGTCCTCATTGGCAACCGCCTCTTCCAGGGCAGACCTTACCGCATGCTGCTCAACCATCTCGTTGAATTTTTCTTCAGTCATGCCTTCTGCTGCCTTTGGACTGGCCTGGGAGAGCGCCTCGACAAACGCATCATAGTCACCGCTCTCAATTGCGAGCGCAGCTTTTTCTTTTGCCTGCATCCGGCCGGAAATCCTGGCGAACAGCTCCTCAGTCATGCCCTCTGCCTTCTCAGGGTTTATCTCGGATAGAGTGGATACGAAGTCCTCATAGCTTCCATCCTCGAGAGCTTGTCTCAGGTCCGCGTTTTGCTCTGCCGGATGATTTCCATCCAATGGTCCCATTCCAAATCCTGCATATGCCGCAGCGCTAAGCGCGGTCAGGGCCGCAAGGCCGATTGCAATTCCTTTCTTCATTTTGTTTCACCTCTTGAGGGACAAGTCCCACAAAAAGATGACAACATGGGGCATATTTAAGGAAAAAGGAGAGAAAATGTGCATTTTGCGTCCATATGCATTTTAAAAGCAGGAAAGCATTATCGAATGGATGAGGCCAGCATTTCAATTTCATGGGCCGCCCATGGAGTTTCTCGGAATTGAGATGATATACTTCATTGCGATAGTCACAATCAGCATGTATATCTACATAAAGTCCCGAGAGATCTACAATCTGACAAGGCACAAGGGAATAGATTATTTTTCAAACATCTTCCTGTTCTTCTCCCTGGCATACCTCCTGCGGCTATGGACCGTATTTTCATCGGTCTCAGACAGGATACTTGGAATAAATATCTGGGAGAAGACATTCTACCTGGATTTCCTCCTGCTTGGATACTTCAGCACTGCGGCAGTCATTTACCTGATATTGACAGCGCTGCACAGGGGAATGGAAAGGAAATTCGAGCCGCCAGACTCCCTGATTCATGCGGGGGCAATAATATTCTCCATGATAATCTTCGTGACAAAGTCGTATGAGATAATGCTTCTGCTCCAGATCCTGCTGATTTTTGCATCCATGATATTCCTCCTGGTCTCATCCAAAGGAAAAACGACATTCACAATGAACAGGCTGACACTATTCCTGCTCTTCGCATTCTGGGCAATAAGCGCGATAGTGCTCATGGTTCCTCTGTTCTTCATAGTCAAGATACTGCTATACGCGATATCCGCTGCAATATTCACATCATTCTTCCTACGGGTCCGCAGGAGGTTGTCCTGAATATGGCAAAGAAAAGAGACCGGCTGGAGATCATATTCACCATCCTCAAAATCATCCAAGACCATGACAATTCCATCAAGCCGACACCCCTCTTAAGATACAGCAACATATCGTCCCAGAGCTTCGGCGAGTACTACAATGAGCTGATAGAAAAGGGGCTGATAAGGGAGATTGCAGACAAAAAAGGCAGAAAGCACATCAGCCTTAGCGACAAGGGATTCTCGTTCCTCTCAAAATACAGATTAATCCTTGGATTTATCGAGGAATTTGAATTGTGAATTCTATTTAGAGAGCCCGGCAAGGGCTTCAACTACCAGCCTGACTCCGGTTCCTGTTGCCCCTTTTCCAAGGTATGGATGAGAGGATGAATTTCTTGATGAGACTCCTGCAATATCAAGGTGAGCCCATTTTGCATCCCCTATGAATTCCTTTAGGAACATAGCAGCAGTAATTGATCCTGCCTCGCCAGTCTCAGATATGTTCTTTATATCAGCAAAATCAGACTTCATCATCTCACCATATTCCTTCCATATTGGCATGCGCCAGACGCGCTCATGAGTCGATTCGCCTGAGCGCAGAAGAGCGCCGATAAGCGAATCATCATTGGAAAAGCAGCCGATTGTCTGACTTCCAAGAGCAACAACCATCGCACCAGTAAGTGTGGCAAGATCGATTATGCCCTTTGGCTTCATCTTTGAAACCTGACTTCGCCAGATTAGAATAAAGAAGGTTGTCTGTTTTATCTTTTTGGGC
>CAYVTJ010000133.1:0-2833 GCA_964454475.1 Microcaldota archaeon
ACAAGAAAGATAAAACAGACAACCTTCTTTATTTTAATCTGGCGAAGTCAGGTTGATAGAAGTGAATTTCAGAATGGGGATTTGGTAGCATCGATACAAGGTGAAGAGGAAACATCGACATAGGGATCCAACAAGCATGCGCCTGCCAATGTTTTTAATCTGTCTTATTGAGATTATCCCATGAGATCATTGGCGAGGTTCGCAAGATCGATAAGAAAACCGGGAGAGGATTCTCACAAGGGTGAGAATGGCAGATTGCTTATCATCGGAGGAAGCAGAAAATACCATGGAGCTGCGGTTCTTTCCATCCTGGGGGCAAGGAGATTCTGTGATCTCGTTTATCTTCTCCCCGTCAACCGGGATGAAGGATTGATCAATGCAATTAAATCTGTTCCCGAGATTATAGTCCTTGACGATTTCGAGAATCAGAGTTTCGATTCCATCCTGTTCGGGAATGGATTAGGCGATGCAGATTTCGACTTCCATAAGATATCTGATTTTCCTCTTGTAATAGATGCCGACGGATTTAATCTTATCAAGAGAGTTCCAAAAGGATCAATACTCACCCCTCATGAAAAAGAATTCAAGGATTTTTTTGGTATTGATGGGAGCACGGAGAATGTGGAGAGGATGGCATCGAAAAATGACTGCATTATACTGAAAAAAGGACCTATTGATATCATCAGTGATGGCGAGAGAACCATTGAAAACAGGACACATAATCCAGGGATGACAAGAGGGGGGACAGGGGATGTGCTGGCAGGACTTGTCAGCGCTCTCAGGTGTACGAATCCCCCATTCGAATCTGCTGCCGCTGGAGCTTACCTTAATGGATTGGCAGGCAATCTCGCAAAAGAGGAATTCGGATTGAATTTCTGTGCTTCCGATGTTGCAGAGCGGCTCCCATATGCCTTGAAAAGAGTAAGAGGGTGATCCTATTTTCAAACATCCACATATTTCTGTTTTTCACCATCAGGTTTTTATCTTTTGAATTCGCAAAAAACCTTTCATTTGTCGAATCCTGAAAGCCTGGGCAGGAGTTCGAAATCCTTCTTGTAGATATAACACAACAGTACCTTCTGATTCTTCCTCGTCATTCTATCTGCATCCTTACAGACCCAGTTCACCCGGATTAACTGCTCGATCGGATAGTGTCTTTCCCCTCAAAGAATTAGTACTCTTCCCTTTGACCACAATCGATTCTTTCTCTTTTATCTTTCCATCCATCTTTACCATAAATCTGAAGCCAGGATAGAAGAAATTGAGGATCAACATGCTCCCCTTCTTCAGATGTTTCCTGAAATTTTGAGGACAAAGATTTGATCATCACTTTTCCAGATATGATTGAAAGCAGGGTACGGGTATCAAATCGTATTTCTTCCTGCCCTTGAAGGTTTCAATATTCGCCTTTCAAATCTCTAGTGAGAGATCCTTTCTTCGGGCTTTTCTTGCAGAATTCCAAGCATCTTTCCGGATGTCTCAAAACCTTCCACATCAACTCCCACCTCAAGAAGTGGGGGATTCGACAGGTTCCGCATCCTGCCTCCGGGATAGTTCTGTTGGTTCTCTTGGCCTCTCCTGGGTAGAACTCAACATCCCATTTAAGGCCTGGGCCGGTTCCATCATAAATATCCGCGAACCCAGTGTAGCGCCTCATGAGAATCCTAACTGGAAGAAAGAATAAGAAACATTCCCATCATCTTTTTTTAAGTGGACAATGCGGATGATGATTATGAGTTATGAACACAGAAAATCTGGAGAATTCGGAGAAGGAAAGGGTCTTGAGCCTATTAAACCACTTGAACTTGGGGAATGCAAAAGTGTCAATGATCTTGTGAACGGGATGAAGAACACTGCTTTCGGAGGGAGAAATCTTGGTGAGGCGGCTGATGTGCTTGAGAATATGGCCAGGGACAACGAATGTTTCAGGGTATTGACCTTGTCGGGAGCGATGACGATAGCAAAAATGAGCCATGTGATTTGTGATATGATAAAGACAGGGATGACTGATGCTATCATAAGCACAGGTGCATTGATGGCCCATGGATTTACTGAAGCGGCAGGGATGACACACTTCAAATACCGCCCTGATATGGATGATGAGGAACTCTATGAGAGAGGGTACAATCGCGTTTACGACACCCTTGAGATGGAAAAGAACCTTGATGAGGCGGCAGAAATAGTGGCAGATGTCCTTGACGGATGGGATGCCAGTGAGACCCTCTCAAGCATGAGCCTTAACAGGAAACTTGGCAGATATCTGGCAGATAATGCCCCTGGAAGAGGTGTCTTGAAGAGCGCATATAAGCACGATGTCCCGGTATATGTTCCTGCATTCACTGATAGTGAACTCGGGCTTGATCTTGGGACGCATAAGAGGAAAAGGATGATCGAAGGAAAGGAGGATATAAGATTCGATCCTTACATTGATTTGGAAGATTATACAGAGCGTGTAAGAAAGGCAAAGAGGCTTGGGATATTCACTATTGGGGGGGGAGTTCCAAGGAACTGGGCACAGCAGGTAGGCCCATATCTTGACCTTATCGACAGGAGAGTGGGGAAAGGTGGAGATTTGAAGATGTTTCATTATGCGGCCAGAATCTGTCCCGAACCCGTACATTGGGGTGGACTCTCAGGATGCTCATACTCCGAAGGGGTCAGTTGGGGTAAATTCGTGCCCCGGAGCAAAGGCGGCATGCAGGCAGAGGTATTTGCAGATGCTACGATAGCATGGCCGCTCATCGTCAAGGCTGTCATGGAAAGGCTGGGTGAACCCTAACTGTAGTATCCCGAAATAAGTTCCTCTCGATAAATACATCTGAGCTTCTTAGAT
>CAYVTJ010000134.1:0-2832 GCA_964454475.1 Microcaldota archaeon
CTGCATCATACAGATCCGCATCCGACTCAAAATCAGCATCAAGATCATAATCCAGATCCGCATCAGCATCAATATCTACGTCAGCATCTCCGTCCAGATCTGCATCAGCATCAACATCCAAGTCCGCATCTCCATCAAGGTCCGCATCAGCATCGATATCTACGTCAGCATCTCCATCAACATCCGCATCCCCATCAAGGTCCGCATCAGCATCAATATCTACGTCAGCATCTGCGTCAACATCCGCATCAGCATCAGGAGAGATTTCAACATCAGAATCAAACCGCCCATCACTGTCAGGATGGCCGGAATCATTATCAGCGTCCATATCAGCATCACGCTGGCTATCTGGAATGAGTTCCACTGAGCATCTTGAGGATGCCACAGTAACAGCAAGTGCGGAAACAAGAACCGCGGCCGAAGAAAAGTATTTATTAAATTTCTTTTTTTCTTCGGAATTTGAATCATTCTGTTTTGAATCAACATCTTTTTTCTTAAGACTTCTCATGAATTATCACCATTTTTGCACATTCTGTTAATATATAATAAAGTATTTATAATTAATGGTTTCTCCTGATAACCAGATCACTGTTCACTGGTTATCTTGAATCTTGGGCCCTCATTATCATCATCTTCAGTACCCTCGCTGGTTATCCTTGGAACAGTTTTTCTGCTGGGCTCTTTAGATTTAGAAGAATAATTCCTGGGTACTTCCCTTCCTGAACCATTTGTCCTTTTCCCTGGATCGCTCCTTCTTGCCTTCTCCATTTTTACCTTTCTGATATTGGATCCCGGATCAAGATCATCAACCTCCAGCCTAAGGGTTTTTTCCGCATATCCCTTCCTGGATAAAACAAGACCCAGAACGCCCTCCTTTTCTGACATATCCAGTTCAAGCACACCCTCGCCAGAAGTCTTCCCCACCAAAACGCCATCTAATGAAACCTCCACCCCCGGAATACTGGTCTTCAAGGCAAGAACCTTGGAAATGGGTACTGGTGAGGGGGTTGATTGATTGCTGGCTTTTTCCTGGTTTTTATCGGAAACAATTTTGTTATCATGAATTACGCTATCTTGGACAGGTGCCGGCTGTCTGTCCTCTGAACTATTGCCCGACAGAAACAGGCCTGTGGTTGCACCGCCGGCAATTACCGCGGCTAAAAGAGCTCCCCCAATAATGTGCTTTTTCAATGATGGCTTCCTCTTGACATTGGGCAACGGGGTCCATGATGGGCTTGAAAAATATTTGCTATTTCCATCCAAGTTCTTAAGGGCTCTTCTTAGATCTTTAACTGAATGATATCTATCATTTGGATCCTTTGCAAGGCATTTCATAACAATGTCTGAAAGACCTGAAGGCATGCTTGGATTTTTCATCATGGGCGGTTCTTCCTTGGAAATCTTGTTGACAAACACCCACAAGTCGCGGGTCGTACTCCCTTCCGGAAGGAAAGGGGGATTGCCTTCCAGGAAATCATAGATGACAGCTCCCAATGCATATATATCAGTCTTGGCATCAATTCTTCCATTGACCCACTGCTCAGGAGCCATGTATGCTGGAGTTCCGGAAACCTTGCCATCATCAGAAGTATCTATTTTCTTAAGATTCTTGGATATACCAAAATCAAGAATCTTGGCAACCTTTTCATCTTCAGCATCATCCAGATCCATATCATCCGTTGTGCTTCTTGAAAGAGGCCTCTTATTTTTCGTAACAAATATATTCCCTGGTTTTATGTCCAGATGAATGATGCCTTCATTATGAGCAGCTGCCAGTCCGGAACACGCATCCATTATTATGGGTCTTGTTTCTTCCCATGTCAGGGTTCCCTCTCTCAAAAGAAGCTTTTCTGCATCCTCCCCTTCTAAAAGTTGCATCATGCAATACAATCCATCAACGCGATCCTCATAATCACTCACAGTAACGATATTTGGATGTTCAAGGCTTTTCAGGATGGAAACCTCGGAATTAAATTGCCTTACCCTCTCATCCCATCTCTCTTTTTCCCGGGAGTAGGCAAGATCACTGCTTAATTTTTTTATCGCAACCGGCTTGTCCCAAACATCTCTTCCAAGACGATCTGTCTTGATATCTCTTCCTTCATAGATTGTTCCCATTCCTCCCTGGCCTATATGCCTGATAAATTCATACCAATGGGTTTTTGAACTTTCAATAGGTGGTGGAAGGTTTGTGAAATCATTCTGATAACGGCAACCCCTGGGCGGAGGTTCTATGACCATCGTATCCGTATTCCTTATTGCTCCTGAAAGATCCACATCAGAGGTGATGCTGTTTAGATTAGGAAGAGTCTCGCTATGGCTGAATTCGGATTTGTCTTTATGTTCCCCAAAGTTCACTTTTCTTCCAGGTTTGGCATCTGGTTTATTATCGTTATTGCCTGGACTTTTCCGAGTATCATTCTTTTGCTTCATGTTATATTTTGTGTTAGGAAATATTAAAAAACAATCTTTTTTGTAAACCTTGGAAATGAATATCAAAGTGACCGAAGAGATCCCATGTCATGAACGAAGATCATGATCATTTCGTAATCGATGAGTTGATTACAAAAATGCGTGCCAATTGCATCGCCGCGGCAGAGCATTAGTCCAATTTGGCAATAAAGCCTTTTGCAGAGGGTAAGACAAGAATAAAATTTATTTCCAGGATAGCTTTTTTCACAGAATGGTTCCACCCCACCAGTCAGATTTGCCTTTTCCCGGATATCTCCGGTCTTCCTATATAGGGATATCTTTATTTTTAATACCTATGAGTTTGAAGGCTTTGCGTCAAAACCAAATCTGAAGAAAAAAAGTAACTAACTTGCTCATTCT
>CAYVTJ010000135.1:0-2809 GCA_964454475.1 Microcaldota archaeon
AGAGGACACCCTCGAGGCTGCACAGGAGTTTGTCAGTCAGCTCAAGAAGGCATAGGTCCTTCTTCTTTTTTCTTTCTTTGGACTTAACCACAGTGGTGAAGATCAGAAGATATCTGGCATAAGAAGAATAATTTAAACATTCGGAAGTATTAACTTTCTATGAGATTTCTCATTATTGGCGGTTCCAGATTCACAGGACCGATTATAACCGAACGGCTTCTCTCCAGGGGCCATGAAGTGACTCTTTTCAATCGCGGGATATCGGGATTCACTCCAGAGGGGGCCAAACATATTCAGGGAAATCGGAAATCCGGATTCTGGAAAGTGGCGGAACATTTTGACACTGTAATAGATACCTGTGCTTTTTCAGGGGCAGATACTCTGCAGGCCATTAATAACATTGATTTCGATTTCTTCCTTCATTTTGGTACCGCTGCCGCATACCGGAAGACAGGGAAACTGCCTTTCACTGAGGATTCCCCTCTTGGTCCCTGGCCCATTTGGGGATCATATAATAGAGGCAAAGTGGAATGCGAAAAAGTATTATCTTCATCAGGAACCGATTATGCGACTATTCGTCCGGTTTATATCCTTGGACCAAACGACTATACAAGACGTGAAGGTTTCATTTTCTCGAAGATAGGGAAAAACGAGATAAGAATCCCTGGAGGTGGCGATGCAAAAGTCCAGTTTGTGTTCTCTGACGAAGTCGCAGAGGCTTTTGCATTGATCGGAGAATGCCAGATGAAAGGGGCCTTTAATTGCGCTGGGGATGAAGTGACTACCCTAAAAGGGCTTGTGGAAAAAATGGCACAGGTCAAGGGGGAGGTGGTTGACATCAGGGCAGATCCACAAACCGATACGTCAGAATTTCCTTACGCCAATGAGGATTTCTTTTGCACCAATAAGAAGTTGAAATCCCTTGGTTTGGAATTCCGCTCTCTTGATGATGGTCTCAAAAGTGATTACGAGAATTACTATTCTCATCATGTTTTTTAGCGGTCATTGCAAAGAAATTTAATTCTGTTAATTTATATACTCTCAGGTGTTGGCCATGTTATTTATCAGAGGGAATCTTGTGGAGAACAAAGAAGGCGATTTTCTAGGTCGAGCTGAGAGGAACGGTATATATGACAGCTCAGGTGATGAGATTCTTAAGATTGATGATAATGAGATAAAGAATCTTTTGGGTACGACCATTGCTTATGTCAAGAAAGGATCCATCTTCAGCACCAGCGGACATGAGTATTCAAAGGTCTCTGATGCCAGATTGGCATTCAATGGTTCGAATCATCTTCCAGGGGTTGTGGTAGCGGCCCTATGGCTCAGTCTGGTTAAAGGCATCACATAATTTTTAAATGCCTTGGCATCATACCCTCTGTGATCACGCGACCGTAGTCTACCGGTTATGATTCCAGATTGCCAATCTGGGGGACCGGGTTCAATTCCCGGCGGTCGCAATGAGCTGCGGTTATTTGACCGCTATATTTTTTTGTAATGCGGAAAAATTTTTTTGCACTTGCCCATTCCTTATATGCCTCTAGATGCCAAGTGTATGAAATTCTTCCCTGCCCGTCTTTTCGGTATGATATCCATCGCACCAGCCCAACCCGGTTTTTCCTGTTTCTTCTTTTATCCGGATTTCATGCATAGCATCACAGTTAATCCCATTTGCTTTTTTGGTAAATCGCTTTTTTAAGGGCATGGTAACTCAAACGACATCTGCCGCAGTGCCTAACGATATTTATTTAAACAGGAGCGAACCACAGAATCTTGATGAGTCTATTCAATGAACTGATGGGCCAACTGGAGATTAGAGAGGTTAAATCCCTGCTCTGCCATGAACAGGTGATCTCAAGGAATTTGAAGAAATTGAAGGTCGGGATGCTGAACATAGGTCATCTGGTGGATCCCATAGTGGTTGATCGCGATACTGGCGTAGTTCTTGATGGCAATCACCGGAGAAAGGTCCTGGAGATTATAGAGTGCCCGAGGGCGGTGTGCCAGATAGTCGACTACATGAGCCCGGAAATAAAAGTCGGAACCTGGTATCCAGCGATTCACTACTCTGCTGATGAGCTTTTCAAACTGGATTCTCTCAAGCATGAGAAAGTCGATGAAGAGGAAGGCCGGAAAGCTGTTGACGATCTCAAGGCCCCGTTCATGTTTCGGACAAAGGATGAAGGCTGCTTCCTTCTCAACCCTGGAGATTATAAGCTTATGGAGATGGTCGAGGAGCAGAATTACATATTTTCACTTCTTGATAATGAAAGCGTGGACTACATCCCTGATGAAGAAGTTGAGCGATACAGGGAGAAAGGGAAGAATATATTATACAGGCGGGCGTACTCAAAGGAGGAGATAATAAAATGTGCGCAGGATCATGCTCCGTTCCCCCCCAAATCGACCAGGCACTTGATTCCTTTCAGGATAATACGCCTTAACATGAAGCTGGGATGGCTTTATCGTGATAAAGAGGATGCGATGAAAGAGCTTGGACGGATGCTGAAAATCAGGGCTTATACCGGGAACGTAAGGAAATATTATGAGCCGGTAGTTGTAATATATTGATACTTACTCTCGCCAGTTTCAACCCTGCCCACGCTGATTCTTTGCCTCAAAATCATTTGACAGTTTGGCCTCAAACCCGGATTTGAAGGTCGATCTGACCATATTTCTTGAGAAAATCACCAAAAAGAGCTCTCGTCACAGCAGAATAGTTTGCAATAATCTCCATTTTGGACCATCCTTTTGGATAAATCACTGAAACTGTCAAATTATTCAGATATTTTTTGAGGACTTTCATTTT
>CAYVTJ010000136.1:0-2806 GCA_964454475.1 Microcaldota archaeon
GGTCAAATCCTACCATACCAGTGACTGTCAGTGCAACCAGTCCTGTCTCACCATGAATCGAATCAGGAACTCTTATCAGTTTAGACATGTCATGAGTAACTGCAGCATCGGTATCAACAGCCCTTACCGGAAGGGAATCTGCCACAGGCCTAATTCTTTTTAGTATCTCTTGGCTGCTGAAAGTAGTTGCACTCCAATTGCCTTTCTTTATGCCCGAGATAAACCTCTCTCTTTCTTGCTCTTTGGAATATTTCCTGCTGATCAGGGAAGGGTTCTCTCTCAAGGTCTTGATGAATGCTCTTGCTAGTCTTCCTCTATATCCGCCTTCATCCGGCAAAGGACCTATGATTTTTTTTGGCGGGTTCGGGCGATTATCTATCGGTTCTTCATAAAAGAATCTCTTGTAGTCCAGTCCATTCCCTTTAACATAATCAACGATTTCCCTTCTTTCTTCCCCTCCAAGATATCTGAATCTAGGATCAGTAACGTGTATGTGATATCCTCTGTTCCCTGAGAATACAAATTTCACGTATTTTTTTTCAACTGCGAAATCCTGAATTATAAATTCTTCTGCCAATCTAAGTGCATCCTCTTTGACCTGATCAAGAAGGGAGTATGCTCCATACTTATCATCGGAATGAATATCCAAATCAAAGACAAGATCGGCACCATCCCTCTGCTTCTTTCCTATTGGGCTAGCACCAGGGTACTCGTAATATGCTATCGAATGGGAAACGAAAAACGGCGTATTGTTGACCAAATATCTCTTAAGGTCCTCTTCATCTGAAAAACTTAGATGCCTTGCATCTATTTTCTTCCTGTTTCCTATTCCGAATTCTCTTTTATCCACAGCAGGTATGCTAAATTCGGTTCTTCTGTAATAATCAGAGAAATGTCTGATTATTCTCTTTGTTGTATTCTTCATCAATCCCTACCCCTGTCATGCCAGTTTATTGGATTTCCTATCCTGCAGTTGGCAGTGCATAATCCATAAGTATTGACCGTAGAGCAGGATGGGACACTGTATGCTTTTTTTCTTGCATGCTCAATCTGATATGTAGTCGTGCGTTCATTGAAATCCGGAAGATCGGAATATACTCCCAGAATCTGTTCATCACTCATCCCGATTCTAATCAGGTAGACTGCCAGAAGCCATCTGGCAGTATGGGGAAGGTTGAGGTGCTTTTTTGCTGATTCGAGCAGCTTTTCTATACAAGGAGGATGATCCCCTGGTTTCACATTGACGAATTCGATATTGGGCTTGGGAAGTAGATCAAGCAATGTTGCACCAGCATCCCTGACAATCTTAGGTGGATCCTTGGGGAGGGGTGTCCGTTCGATATGTTTTCTTACAGCCTCTTCGATCAATCGTTTGACTTCTTCTTTATTAAGCATTATTCTGCCTTCGAATATTTGCTTATTGATCAAGCGATAGGCCCGATCTTTTGGTGAAAATGATAGATATACCGGTATGTCCATCATGAAATATTGTTTATCAGTAATAGTTCTTTCTGCCACTACTCCCAATTCTCTGCCGACATTCACTACTGTTTTCATGTCATCATCATCAAGATACCGCCTTACTATCTTGGATTCGGCCACTGCATATTTGTTGGTGATATAACTGTTCCTTAAATTTCCCAGAATAACCCTAGCAGTCGCATAAGTGGATATCTCTTCGATCTTTTTGTCATCATGTATTGCTCCACTCCTGGAGAGGCCGGATTCAAGGGCAGTCTTTATCCTTTCAACTGCGAGATCAATCAGTTCCTTTGAAATACTGGTCTGCTCACTCGTTAATACCCTCTTGGCCTCTTCGGAGAAAGGATACTTCACTGCGAAATCAAGATCCATCCGACCTTCCATGTTTATAATATCTGCTTTTCCTCTTTAAAATACTCTTTGCAGAGATTCTCGGAGAGCATGTAACCGATATCAAAGATCATTATAGCTATAAAGAAATCCCATCTTCCGATAAAAACCATTGAAAGAGCCCCTAATTTAAGAACGAGCCGGTATTTCTCTACAGGTCTCAGCCAACCTATCCATTCCACTTCATCAAGGAATGCCAAGACCAAGAAGAATGCGAATAATCCCAGATTGATCGAAGGAAGCCCGAGGAAAAGCAAAACCATAGCTGTAGAAGCCAGACCAATGGTATGGGTCAGAGTGTCTATCTTGGTTGCGAATATTTGAGCCAGCACTGCGGCAAGGAAAAGGACAGAGAAGGATGCTTCACTTATCAGATAGCCTATCATCAGACCGTAGAATACTGCCGCAGGCCATTTGACATGGTCCTTGCCCCTTCTCTCATCATCTATCCAGTCCACAATCTTGACTGCCGCACCTGCGATTAATGCAATGACATAGGGAAGAGCAATCGATAGCAATTCTGCCAAATATATACACCATTCTGTCGCGAGAAAGCCTGCTTCTCAAGCAAGGGACCATGCAACTTTTGGTATAGAATAGAACAATCCTGATATAAATCTTCTGCACTCTGAGTGCATCATTTTTGGGAGAAAAAAATCACTCCGATTTCTTAAGAAAAATGCTCTTACAAAAGAATAAATACAATCTCAGCATAGGAAAGAATTATATCTTGATCCTTCTTTGCATTGTCGTATCCCGAAATAAGGTTGCCTCGATAAATTTTGAAGATCTTCTTCAGTATATGAAGAAGCTGAACAAGCGTAAGATACGCTGGATTACCAGAGAGATTGAGAAGGGAGAACTCTCAATCTATCAGATAGCAACCTAACCTCGCCAGTTTAAAATGAAGATTACGTTTGCTCAATCAGTGATA
>CAYVTJ010000137.1:0-2764 GCA_964454475.1 Microcaldota archaeon
ACCTTTATCATAAACACCTCAGGTGATAATCTTTGGAAAATGTTTAAACAGCTTCCTGTTGGTCCAGAGAGAATGAAAAGATTTCCGCGGAAATGAGGTCTGGAAAAACACTTATTTTAGCCACCCATAAGTATAACTTAGCAGTATGGGTTTAAACTCAGGTGATTTATATGAAAGAAAGCGAAGTCAAGCTGAAGGATGAAGGTTTTGAGGAGGTTGCTCCTGAAAGCAACAGCACCGAAGAAAGGAGCCAAGGCGGAAACAGGCCTGATTTCAGGGTGGTTCAACCTGATAGGGATAAGGATGGAAATCCTGTCTATATGAGTGTTGGTGGAATGTGGAAAAACATATCAAAAAATGGGAATGAATTCTATACCCTGAAGATTGGGCAATTGAAACTCCTGGTGTTCGAGAACAAGAATAGGTAGATGCAATGGCGGACGAAAAGAAGAGATATTACAGTGAACTGGAGGATCTCCCGGGCATTGGAGAGATCACAGCAGAAAAACTGAGAGTTGCGGGGTATGGGGAATTCCCAAAGCTGGCAGCAGCCAGCCCTCACGACATCTCGGATATAGCAGGGGTGGGCGTGGAGGCCGCCAAGAAAGCGATCGAAGCTGCAAAGAGCATGGTTGATATTGGGTTCGAAAGCGGAGATGCCGTCCTTGAGAGAAGGAAAACGATAGGCAAAATCAAGACCGGATCAAAGAATCTTGATGAGCTTCTTGGCGGTGGCATAGAAACCCAGGCCATCACTGAAGCATATGGACGGTTCGGATCCTCTAAGACACAGATAGGATTCCAGCTTTCGGTAAATGTGCAAAAGTCTGCAGAGGATGGAGGGCTGGGAGGAACTGTGCTTTTTGTTGACACAGAACACACGTTCAGACCTGAGAGAATCGCTCAGATGGCAGAAGCGGCAGGGCTGGATTCGGATTCAATTCTCAAAAATATCATGATAGCAAGAGCAGAGAATTCCGATCATCAGATGATTCTGATAGAAAAAGCATCGAATATGATCCAGGAAAAAAATGTCAAGCTTCTGGTGGTGGATTCCCTGACATCCTTGTTCAGGTCCGACTATATGGGAAGAGGTGCGCTTGGGGAACGGCAGCAAAAGCTTAACAAGCATGTCCATGCACTGCAAAACCTTGCAGAAGAGAATAATCTTGCAGTATATGTGACCAACCAGGTGATGGATAATCCTGGGATACTCTTTGGCGACCCCACTACGCCCATCGGCGGTCATGTGTTGGGGCATGCATCAAGCTATAGGATGTATGTCAGAAAAAGCAAGGAAGAGAAAAGAATCGCAAGGCTGGTAGATTCTCCGAATCTCCCAGAAGGGGAGTGTGTATTCAAGGTTACTGCCAACGGAATCAGAGACTGAAACTTTTTTTTCTATTCAATCCCTAACTTCGCGAGAATTTAGGGTTTAAATTCCATTTTTTCACTCTTCACGAATGAAATTCAAACATATACTCTTATAAATATATAATCCCTATAGGGATTATGAAAAATTGGGTGAAAAAAATATTGGAAGAAGAAAAGAGGAAGAGAAAGATTCCACTAGAAGTTAAAATATTGAATAACAATTATTATTTGTACCACTCAACAACCAGGTGGGACAAGAAAGAAAAAAAGACAAAGAAAGTAACAAACTATATTGGCAGATTAACCCCTAAGGGTGTTGTTGAAGGAAAGAGATTGCACGAAGTAAGGAGCATATATGAATATGGAAACTCAGAGCTTCTTTATGAAGTTGCCCAAGATATAATACCTCAATTGGAAAAATCATTCTTTGATAGATGGAGAGAGATACTTGCATGTTCGATTGTAAAAACTATTCAACCACTTCCTTTAAAATTGATGAAGAGCAAATGGGAAAAACTGCAATTGTCAACCAGAATTGATGCCTCACTCTCTCCAAATACGCTAACTGATGTGCTTAGAGAAGTTGGAAAAGATTATGCTTCTCAAAAAGAATTTTTTGATATATTAATCAGTAGCAGTAAAACATTTGCATATGATTTAAGTTCTGTATTTTCCTATTCAGAAAACTTACAGTATGCGGAAAAAGGACACAATTCAGATCACTTGCATCTTAAACAAATAAATATGATATTGTTTTTCTCGGTAGATACGCAATTGCCTGTTTTATTGAAACCAGTACCTGGTTCTGTAAGGGATATAAAAGCATTGAAAACTGTGATTGACGAGGTGGATTCAAATGACAGTACACTGATATTGGATAGAGGCTTTGCGTCTTACAAATTACCAAAACTGCCAAGGAAACACCACTTCAATTTTGTTTTGCCCTTAAGGAGAAACTTCACAAAAATCAATTATAACATGAAATTGGAGAATACTTTTCCATATAAGAATAGAGGAGTGCTGTGGGGTAGGAAGAAATTGGGAAAACATTTCCTTTATCTGTTTGAAGATGTTAAGTTAAGAGCAGAAGAAGAAACTACTTTTATTCATTTGGTGGATGAGGAGAAGAAAAAGAAGAGTAGTTATAAGAACGAATCAAAGAAATTTGGCAAAATAGCCATTCTTTCAAATTTGGATATGGATGGGCAAAGAATATACCTTATGTATAAAGACAGAGAAGGTGTGGAAGTTGCCTTTGATGCACTCAAAAACGAATTAGAAAATGACAAGACTTGCTTAGGTGATGACGATGCAATCAGAGGTTATTTTTTCATCTCTTTCATATCACTGTACCTACATTATAAGATACTCATGCTACTAAGAGAAAAAA
>CAYVTJ010000138.1:0-2723 GCA_964454475.1 Microcaldota archaeon
GGAACGTCGTAGAAGAGAAAATCAACGGCGTAGAAAAAATTTGAAGTGTTACCAAGAAACCATTCGAATTAACAATATTTGCAGTGAGAATCCTTTATGATAGATCTCCACATACATACAACTGCTTCGGATGGAAGTTACTCTCTCCAAGAAATTGTCAGCATGTCATTGGTGGCAAATCTATCTGCAATTGCTATAACTGACCACGATACTGTTGAAAATGCAAAAAAGACCACGACAATCGGTTCAAATGATTGTGGATTCTTTGACAGACTTGAACTGATTCCAGGAATAGAGATATCTATATACGATCAGGAACTTGATTACATAGATGTACACATCCTGGGTCTTATGATAGACCCAAATAACCCGAAACTTCGTTCTGGAATGGAAAAGATAAGGAAGCAACGGGAAGAACAGAAGAGAGAGATAATTAAAAAGATGAATGAGTTCGGCTACGAATTAACATTCGATGAAGTACAGAAAAAAGCCCTTGGATCCATAGGAAGGCCCCACATAGCAAAGGTCCTTTTGGAGAGATATCCGCATATATTTGATAGTATAAGTGATATTTTCGAGAGATACCTTGATCGCGGAAAACCTGCATTCGTCGGAAGGAAGGAGGATATGAGCATTGCCAATGCAATTGGGCTTATACACGATTCCGGGGGGTTGGCCTTCCTGGCCCATCCTAGCATTTATGATTATGATGAGGAGAAACTCATCGATGATTTCGCAGTCAGAGGGGGTGATGGACTTGAAGTGGTCTATGATTATGCACGTAACTATTCATGGAAAGGATTCACAGAATCGGACAATCTGGAAATAAGCAAACGACTTGAGAGGAAGGCAGAGTCCGCAGGTCTCTTACGAAGCGGAGGATCGGATTTCCATGGTCCAAACAAAGGCGCGCCTCTTGGAAGTCTTGAGATGCCAGATGAGTTCCTCGCTGATATAAACAAAAGGCTTTCTTATAAGAAATAACTAAAAGCACTTCGAAATAATACCGAGTCTGGTCTATTTATGAAAATCAAACGTGCGTTGATAAGCGTATATGACAAAGAAGGAATCGAGGGATTCGCCAAAGGTCTAAAAGAAGAGAATATTGAGATATTATCGAGCGGGGGAACGGCAAAAGCATTGGAAAAAGCAGGGATCAAAGTAGAAAGGATTTCTGAATATACCGGGTCCCCCCAATTGATGGATGGAAGAGTGAAGACTCTCCACCCCAAGATTCATGGGGGTATTCTTGCGGACCGAAACAACGAGGAACATTTACATCAAGCAGAAGAAAATGGCATAGGTCTTGTAGATCTTGTCGCGGTCAATCTATATCCTTTCGAAGAAACGATAAAGAAGAGTTCTCTTGATGATGCGATAGAAAATATAGATATTGGAGGGCCGACGCTCATCAGGTCTGCTGCAAAGAATTACAGGAATGTCTGCGTGATCACCAATCCTTCAAGATACTCGAAAATACTCTCTGAAATAAATGGAAGCAGGGGTGTATCTAAAGAGACTAGGGAAGTCCTTGCCTTAGAAGCTTGGGAGCACATAGCACATTATGATACTGTAATAGAGAACTATTTTAAGAAAACATTCGGATTCGAAGGGACATATCCTGGATTCCTCAATCTCAGCTTTAGAAAAAAACAGGATCTACGCTATGGAGAAAACCCGCACCAGACTGCATCATTCTACTTGAATGACAATCAGGTCGAACCTTCCATCTCGAATGCGAAACAACATCAAGGCAAAGAACTCTCATACAACAATATACTTGATGGTAATGCAGCGCTCGAATTGCTAAAGGAATTCGAAGAACCTACAGCAGTTTTGGTCAAACACAACAATCCTTCTGGAGTGGCCTCGGATGATGATATACTCAAAGCCTACAATACTGCCCGTTCGGTTGATCCAGAAGCGGCATTCGGGGGAGTGGTTACGATAAACAGGAAAATCAAGGAAGATCTCGCAATGGAGATAGCTTCGAAATTCGTTGAAATGGTAATTGCACCTTCATTTTCTGATAGAGCTTTGGACGTATTTTCTAAAAAGAAGAAACTGCGGGTGATGGAAACAGGTAAACTCAACAAGAAGAGAGGGCCCTATCAGGAATACCGTTCTGTTGTAGGCGGACTTCTTGTGCAGGATGCCAATCTGAAACTTCACGACGGACAGTTCAATGTAGTTACAAAAAGAAAACCGACAGATGAGGAGATGGCATCCATGAAATATGCTTGGAAGGTCTGCAAGTATGTAAAATCCAATTCGATAGTCTATGCCAGGCCTAAAAGGGTTGTTGGCATCGGTGCTGGACAGATGAAAAGAGTCGATGCTGCGAACCTTGCTGCGATGATTGCTGATAAATTTAATCTTGAACTTGGTGGCTGTGCTATGGCATCAGACGCTTTCTTCCCCTTTAGGGACGGAATCGATGCTGCTGCAAAAAGAGGGATAAGCTCTGTAATCGAACCAGGAGGATCTATTAGGGATCAAGAAGTCATTGATGCAGCAGACGAGCATGGAATGACCATGGTCTTCACAGGAGTGAGGCATTTCAGGCATTGATGAGACTAGGATACTTACTTCGTTGCGTTTCTAGTGCCCTTTCAAAGTGTCCTGCTCTTAGCTTGAGCTTTTAATATTTCTTTTTTCCTAACTTATTCTCGCCAGTTTAAAATGAAGATTACGTTTGCTCAATCAGTGATGAACGTGAAAAA
>CAYVTJ010000139.1:0-2715 GCA_964454475.1 Microcaldota archaeon
GTTCATCACTGATTGAGCAAACGTAATCTTCATTTTAAACTGGCGAGGTTAGGTTTATAGTCCGTTTGATTGGGATCAAAAGAGATATACTTCATGTCAAAAGTCTGGATGTTGTGGATGGGACTCTCCTCCTGGACTTCAAACATTATGTTCCTGAATTCGATATCCGCGATGTCGATAGGATTGGCTGGCTGAAGGACGATGGAAGATTCGTATAGGATAATTGTCCAGATACTAATCCGTACTTACTGGGCAGGCCTAATGAGACACACTTCAAATTAAGGGGATCTTCATCAAGTGATAGACAGCCTGTCACTGTTTTTCTTCACTTGACCCCATCTCTTCTTCCATCCTGGCTTCGAAGAGGTATTTTACCGCATATACGAATTTTTCCGCGGTTTTCACAGCGGTTTCGGAATTAAGCTTCTCATCTCCGAACGTTTCGGCGTAGTTTTTTTTGATTTTGAGGAATTCCTTCAGAGCATGGGTCAATGTACCTCCTTTTGCAGGCCTCATCTTCTCCAGGATTCTCCAATCTTCAAGAGGGAACATCCCGGAATAGTTCTTTTGAAGATAATACAACATCCCTTCCATGGTGGAAGAGACAAAACCATCCTGATAGAGAAGAGAGGATACTGCCATCCTTATGGAGTTCTTGGCATCATCCATCGCACCTATATAATCCTCTGATCCGAATTTTGTTCTTGCAGTGCTGAGCAGATCAGCGGATACTGAAAGGGCAAGGAGGGCGCTTTCATCATTCGGTTCGATGTTTATTAATTCGGAAGAATCGGCACTCTCTGGCATATCTGGCATGGATGGAAATCTCTGGTTATATTTTAATTACTTATGATGTAAAGCCAAATAAGGTGTTTCGACTATGAATTTACATGAGAGGATATTCGAATTGGCTTTGACAAGATCATTTTTCTTCCCATCACATGAACCGTATGATTCTATAAGCGGTTTCTATGACTATGGTCCTGTCGGTGCATTAATGAAAAGAAAAATTGAGAATCTTTGGAGAAAGACATTCATTAAAAGCGAAGGATTCCATGAAGTGGAAACATCGATCATCACACCGGAGCAGGTCCTCATCGCATCAGGTCATGTAGCGAATTTTGCTGATCCTGTCGTGGAATGCGCATCCTGCTGTACCAGAATAAGAGGAGACACGCTTGTTGAGGAAAGATTGATTGAGAAGCATGGTGAAAAATGGGATGGGAAGCTCGACACCATCGATAATGAAGTGAGAGAGAGCGAACTTAAATGCCCAAGATGCGGGGGAGAATTAAAGTCTGCATACATGTTCAATCTCATGTTCAAGACAGGCATAGGGGGGGACCTGGTTCCTGCATATTGCAGGCCTGAAACGGCCCAGGGGATTTTTACCTTATTCAACCGACTGTACCGCAACCATGGAACCAAGCTACCGATAGCGGCAGGTCAGATTGGGAGAAGCTTTAGGAACGAAATCTCTCCAAGAAAAGGCTTGGTACGAATGAGGGAGTTCACACAGATGGAACTCGAATATTTCTTCAATCCAAGCCATTCCAGGATGGAATCCATTGATGATGTTGAAGAAGTAAAAATGAGGGTGCAGATAAGCGGGGAGAACAGGCTTATGGATCCGACGGAGCTTGTGGAGAACAACATATGCAATGAGATTATGGCTTATTTCCTTGCGAAGGAATGGAGATTCTATCAAAGGATCGGCATAAGTGAACCTAGAATGTTCCTGAGAGTATTGGATCCAAATGAGATTCCGCATTATTCCAAAGCCAATATCGACATGGAGGTGCAAACCTCTTACGGTCTGATCGAAACCATAGGTAATGCATATAGGACCGATTTTGATCTCAGCCAGCATGCCAAGGAAAGTGGAGAGGATTTCTCAGTACATATTCAGGAGGAGAAAAAAAAGCTCATTCCGCATGTGGTGGAAGTGTCTATGGGTTTTGACAGAATGTTCTTTGCCATCCTTGAGCATTGCTATCGGGGTAAAACAGAAGGAAAGGAATGGGAATGGTTCGATTTTCCCCCTGCCATCGCTCCTTATAATGCAGGGGTTTTTCCACTTATGAGGAAGGATGGACTCAAGAGCAAGGCGCGGGCAGTATGTAGTAGGTTGAGAGAATATGGTCTGGACATATCCTACCGGGAAAGCGGAAGCATAGGCAGAAGGTATGCGCGGATGGATGAAATAGGAGTTCCAATCTCGATAACAATAGACTACCAAACGCTTGAGGATGACACAGTTACATTAAGATACCGGAATAATGGAGAGCAAATCAGAGCAGAAATTAATGCGTTGAATGAGCTGTTGAGCAGGCTGGTGAAGGGAGATACCTGGGAAATGTTAAAAGAGGGACATGTGCTTTTTAAATAATTTTTACAGATTAATATGTTTGAATGCCATATCAAAGAAGGGAACCGGAAAGCTCGGAAGACTTAGTTCAATTTACCCAGCAGGAACAGCAAATGCTGGAAAATACCGCAACTATATTGGGCGCCAGTGGACCAGAGTTGACAAGATTTTTGCAATCGGTCCAGATAACATTTTCAGATAATGAGATTTATCCAAATCTCGCCATTCCTGGGAGTGAGACTTTTGACCAAGATATTCAAATGCTTGGAAGAGAGATAATCGCTAGTTGCTGCTTAACCTCGCCAGTTTCAACCCTGCTCACGCTGATTCTTTGCCTCAAAACTATT
>CAYVTJ010000140.1:0-2713 GCA_964454475.1 Microcaldota archaeon
ACCAGAAACCACCACAAAATAAACTCAGGATTTAACTACCTTCGGAAGTACTATTGTTGATTTCAACAAGCTCCTCATATGTTGGTGGCATTTTCTGATCAGCATAATTACAATCAGAAAATTTATGCCTTTATCGGTAGTTTTTTAATCGCTTACCTTCTATAGCATCGCTATCATTTGAGCGGGGTGTTATATATTGAGCCTATGATGATAGATGAAGAAGAAGAATGGGATGAAGAGGATTTCGAAGAAGAAGAATGGGATGAAGAGGATTGATGTCTTATAACTAGTTGTCCCTAGAAATATTTTTTTTAGATTTTTTGATTAACTGCAGGACTATTTGATTACTTATTCAAATGCCGCATGACCATCACATATTTAAGCACTACCAGATGCAATTATCCTTACATGGGCCCGTAGCGCAGTCAGCTCTGTATCTTTTGATATCTGAGCCTGTAATGGATAGCGCAGCAGCCTTCTAAGCTGACGGTCGGGGGTTCAAAAGGTTTCTCAGATATAATCTGGATTGCTTTGGAAATCCCCCCGGGCCCGTATATTTTTTAAGGTGATTGGAATGGATGTTGAAGAAATATCCGAGATGATGAAGAATCTCGTCGCAGACCCCACGATTCCAAGGAATATAAGGAAAGCGGTCTCTGATGCGAAGGAACGATTGGATGGTGATGAGGATCTGAATGTTAAGCTCAGCGTTGCCATATATCTTGTGGAATCGATTAGTGATGATATAAATATGCCTGCCCATGCCAGAACCCAGATATGGGCAATACTGAGTTCTCTGGAATCAATAAAGGAATCCTGAGTTCTCTTTTTTTGGGAAGTGTAAATGGACAAGAAACTAAACGAAAAGGGGATACGACTTTCTATTGAAGCAGATGAGATGTTGTCGGATGTCCTTGACCAGGATAATGCAGTCAATGCGATATTGGAGACAGGCAAGACATTCATTAGCAAGACTGACATGGAAGAGATTCTCGGAAAGCAAAAGAGAATCGAAGTGAAAAGAGCAACATATTTTCAATCCAATGCAAGAGAATATGAGAAGGACATAGAGATTATAGATTCGAGAGATATCACAGGGAAATCCAGGACAAGAGGGGATGTTGACAATTTTGTGAGTTATTTTAGAAACAGGTATGAACGACTTAGCAGATTGCTTAAGCAGAAAACATCAAGTATCCCCACTATAAAAATCGAAGAGACGAAAGCACAACTTAATCAAAAGGTCCGTATTATCGGTCTCATATCAGATAAGAGAGAGACCAGAAAAGGGAATCTGCTTCTTGAATTAGAGGATCTCACCGGATCATGCAAGGTTGTAATATCCAGGAATGGTAGGAATGAGAGGACGTCAGAGAAATCAAAAAAACTAATGCTTGATGATGTGGTATCGATAACAGGGAAAGTATTGAAAGCATTCATTATTGCGGAGGATATAGAATGGCCCGATACTCCCATATTGAAAGAGGACAAGCATACAGAAGAGGACATAGCAACTGCATATATCTCAGACATCCATTTCGGGAGCAGGTATTTTCTTGATAAATATCTCGAATCTTTCGTGGATTGGCTCCACGGTCGCAGAGAAACAAAAGAACTGGCAGGGAAGGTAAAATATTTAGTGGTTGCCGGGGATGTAGTCGATGGAATTGGGATCTACCCTCATCAAGAGAAAGAGCTTACCGTGAAAGATCTTTATGAGCAATACAGGCTCTTTGATGATTTTGTGGAACGTCTCCCTGAAGGGATTGAAGTGATAGTGTCTCCCGGGAACCATGATGCTGTAAGAAGAGGGGAACCAATGCCCGCGATAAGCAGAGAACTGATAAAGAGTGATGTTACTCTGATCGGAAGTCCTTCGATGGTTAAACTACATGGGATAAAAAACCTTGTCTATCACGGAACATCGATCGATTCGATGATAGCGAACATACCAGATACCTCATATATGCATCCGGAAAAGGTAATGCTTGAGTATATGAGAAGAAGACATCTTTCGCCCTTGTATGGAGGGAACCTGATCATCCCTGAAAACGTCGACTACATGGTCATCGATGATGTTCCTGATGTGCTTCACTGTGGTCATGTCCATAGGAATGGTTACACAAAATATAGAGGCACTTTACTCATTAATTCAGGCACTTTCCAAGACCGTACTGATTTTCAAGTAAAGCAGGGGCACGTCCCCACCCCTGGGAAAGTTCCGGTGTTCGAGACAAAACATGAAAGACTGAGAATCCTTGATTTTGCCTCGGCTTGATGATATTCAGAACAATAACTTCGCGAAAATTGAGATCAAGTCCTATTTTGCTTTTCACAAATGAAAATCTAACAGAATAGAATAAATCACTTTTTCACTTCTCAGCTCCCAGCACCCATTGTCAAACCGTACAGGAGGTTTTCTTCATATGGCTTTCATGTAGCCTTCACCCCGAGCTTTCGAAGTGATATGCCAGCATTGAGTTCTGGTCTTACTCCTTGGCTTCAGGGCGTGTTTGTCCGGTAGTTCTTATGATTTATCAGATTTGCTTACTGGAGCTGGGTTTTGGCTTACTTCAGGATTCCTTGCGGTGTTATTGATTTACCGCTCATCTCCACATACCTCAGTTTAAAATTTTGGCGCAGTATATGATCTTCTCTACCTATTCCCGCCAGTTTCAAACCTGCCCACGCTGATTCTTTGCCTCAAAACCAT
>CAYVTJ010000141.1:0-2624 GCA_964454475.1 Microcaldota archaeon
CTTCAACGGTGGAAGATTTCGCATAATATGCTTTCAGCAGTGCAGAATGGGCGATTGATCAGCGACAATTAAAAATACCGGCCTAACGACAATTATTTTTCCCTGTTTACAACCATATGAATCATGAATGGTATCCTCCAGGCAGGAGGAACCATGGTTACTGATCAACAAGTAAGGAGGTTGAAAAAGATGTTATCAGAACAGAAATCTTTAACCGAAAGTGCATGCAAATCAGGCATGTCAGAGAAAACAGCTAGAAAATACCGGGACTTAGGGAAATTACCATCAGAGCTGAAATCCGAACATACGTGGCAAACAAGAAAGGACCCATTTGAAAGTGATTGGCCGGAGATCCAGGAATTACTGAAGAGTTCGCCGAAACTGGAAGCCCTCACTATTTTTCAATATCTACAGAGACAAACACCAGGGAAATATCAGGATGGCCAATTGCGCACACTCCAGCGGAAAATAAAACGATGGAGGGCGCTGGAAGGCCCTCCAAAGGAAGTTGTATTCCCCCAGGAACACCATCCTGGACGACTGAGTCAATCCGATTTCACCCATATGGGCAGTCTGGGAATAACGATCGAAAATAAGCCTTTCGATCATTTACTCTACCATTTTATCCTGACAAAATCCAACTGGGAAACCGTAAGCATCTGTTTTTCAGAAAGTTTTGAAAGTCTGAGTTAAGGCTTCCAGAATGCGTTGTGGGAATTAGGCGGCGTCCCCGAGCGGCATCAAACGGATTGCTTAAGCACTGCTGTAAACAAAGAAGGGAACCCGGAAAAGTTCACGAAACGATACAGAGCGCTTATGGACCATTACAACATTACGCCTATGAAAATAAATCCCGGGAAAGGGAATGAAAATGGAGATGTTGAGCAGTCACATTACCGGTTTAAAACTGTTGTTGATCAGGAACTCATGGTACGGGGATCGAGAAATTTTCACAACAGGAAAGAATATGAGCAATTCTTGAGGAAATTGCTTAAGCGCCGAAATGCCGGTCGCAGGGATTCGTTTGAGCTGGAGAAAACAAAACTTCAATCCCTTCCAAGTCGGAAATTAGATACCTTTACAACAATTCCCGTCCGTGTCAGTTCTCGATCTACAATTACCATTATCAAGAATACATACTCAGTAAATAGCCGACTGATTGGGGAACAGGTCAAAGTAAGAGTACATGCAGAATATTTGGAGGTGAGGTACGCTCAGAAACTCCTTGATCGGATACCACGGCTTAGAGATGAAAAAAAGCATTTCATTCAGTACCGGCATGTCATAGACAGTCTGGTTAAGAAACCGGGCGCTTTTGAGAACTACAAATACAAGCAGGATATGTTTCCTACCACAAGGTTCCGGATGGTCTATGACGGACTGATGAAAACAAAAACACCGCGAAGCGCAGCAAAAGAGTATCTGCAGATTCTGAATCTGGCAGCGAAAGAAAATGAAAGCCTTGTAGATGACGCTATTCGTATCCTCATACAGGCAGGAACACGAATAATTGATTCTACAGCAGTGAACGGGGTCTTTGCTGAGCTAAAACAGGCTGGTCAATCAAAAAACCCGGAAATTGGGATTCCTCAGGTTAATCTTACAGAGTACGACAATTTATTAGCAGACAAGGGGGCCATATGGATCTCAATGAATTGAAGGGCCTTCTCAAACAGATGAAACTGACAACAATGCTGGATTCTCTGGATGAAGTATTACACACTGCAGGAAAAGAGTCCTGGAATTATGCTCAATTTTTGTATGAGTTGATTTCTATGGAACATCAGGACCGCTGGGAACGGAAATTGAAATTCCTGCTGCGTGAATCCAGACTTCCGGAAGGGAAAACACTTTCGACATTGGATCGTACACGATTTGGAAGAATCCTGAATCAGCATATTGATGCATTAGTCGAAGGATCATTTCTGGACCGGAGTGAAAACGTTTTAGCGTTTGGGAATCCTGGAAGCGGCAAAACACATACGCTTTGCGCCATCGGCCATGAAATGATTTTCAAAGGCCATCGGGTCCTGTTTAAAAACTGTGAAATGCTGGTACAGGAATTACTTGTTGCGAAACATGCCTACGAGCTCCCTGCATTATTGAAAAAACTCGGAAAATATCGAGCGCTCATTATTGATGATATCGGTTATGTCCAGCAAAGTCGTGAAGAAATGGAAGTTCTGTTTACTCTTCTGGCCGATCGGTATGAAAAAGCAAGTACTCTGATTACCAGTAACCTGCCGTTTTCGCAATGGGAGAAAATATTTAAAGACCCAATGACTACGGCTGCTGCTATAGATCGGTTGGTACATCACAGTATGATTCTGGAACTGAATCTACCCAGCTATAGGCTTGAACAAGCAAAAAAGGAGAAACACAATGACTGATACCTACATAGATCCGTTGACTGTGACAGACATAAATAATTATTCCCCACGTGAACAAACAATACTAAATGTAACGTTTATCCGTATGGATTTGTACAATGATGGAAAAAAGTGTGGTCCAATGGCAATACAGGAAGAAATGCGATGCCTGGAGATGAAGAGAATTCCCTCAACTGCAACGATTGGAAGGATTCTCAGAAATCAATATCTCACTCACAGGGGAACTGGATATTA
>CAYVTJ010000142.1:0-2609 GCA_964454475.1 Microcaldota archaeon
CCAGCATAGGTGGCCATTTATTTTAATGTGTTAAAAGAAGTTCGGAACTACTGCTGGCTTTCGAATGAGAACTTATTTATTTCTCTTCCTTGTTATCTCCTCATGGATGGGGATATCGAAAAGACGATTCGCCGGATAAAGAGCCTCAAAATTCAAGGAGCGAGGAATGTCGCGTCCTCTGCAATAAAGGCACTGATGGCTTTTGTAAAGAGTTCGAGGATAAGGAAGAAGGATAAATTCATGGATGAGCTAGATTCTTCGGTTTCAGCGCTCTCTGAGTCCAGACCTACTGAACCGATGATGAGGAATCTTCTGGATGATGCCCTTGAATTCTCCCATCTGAGGATTGGTGAGGTAGAAAAGCTCGGGCAGTTCAAGAATGATTTCATAAAAAGAGAAGAGGGCATATTGGACAGAATTTCGGGTGACAAGGAGAAGATTTCTGAGTACGGAGCAAGGCTCATACCTAAGAATTCTCTTGTCATAACTCATTGCCATTCCTCCACAGTTGTTGGTATCCTGAGAAAAGCCAGGAAGATGGGCAAGGATTTCAGGGTAATTGCTTTGGAAACAAGACCGAGATACCAGGGCAGGTTAACAGCAAAGGATCTTGTCAGAGCCGGGATTGACACCACATTATCAGTCGACGGTAGCATGAACCTTCATATGAAGAAAGCAGACATCGTTCTGGTAGGCGCGGATTCGATCGGTTCAAGAGGCGATCTCATCAACAAGGTAGGAACTTCAACACTTGCCCACATAGCAAGGATGCATGATGTTTCGTTCTATTCATGTGCGGAATTATTGAAATATAGTTCTGAGAGCATGTTTGGAGTGAGAGAGGAGATAGAGCAGAGAAATCCTTCAGAGGTTTGGGAAGATCCGCCCAAAAAACTGAATATAAGCAATCCTGCTTTTGATGTGACCTCGGCAAAATACCTAAGTGGTTATGTTACCGAGGCAGGAGTAATTCCGACACAGTCCTTTTTCGCTCTTGCAAAAGAAAAAATAGGTGTAATGATAGGTGGTAATGATGGCTAAGAATGTATCGAACGACTTTGATGATAGTCCAAAGCAGAAAGTGGATGTATGGAAGTATAAGGAGTATGAGTGCAAGGTAAAACCCATTAATATCCGGACGGGGGAAAATACTATCGTTCTGAACGAATCGGAAGCAAAAGAGCATGATATGTATTCTGGATATCGAACCTTGCTAAGACTGGATGGCAAAGAAGTCGTTGCTAACGTCGAGGTCAGTGAAAAGATGATAGACCCGGGAGTGGTCGGTGTTTACCTGGATACTATGAAGAACATAGGTATCCGGAAAGGCCAGAAGGTCCATCTGGTTCACATGAATCAACCTGATTCGATAGCACATATAAAGAAGAAATTAGACAAAGGCGTCTTGCTCAGGAAAGAAGTCCAGACGATAGTCGAGGAAATAATGAATGGGGAGTTAAAGGACGTCGAAATCGCTGCATGGATATCTGCAGCATATATAAATGGATTATCTGATGAGGAAGTGATCGCACTCTCTGATGCAACTGTTAAATCAGGAGATCACCTTGACCTTGGAAAAAGAGGTCCAATATTGGATAAGCATTGCATAGGCGGTGTGGCTGGAAACAGAACAACGATGGTAATCGTTCCTATTATCGCTGCAGCTGGCATGTATATCCCGAAGACATCGAGCAGATCAATCACAAGTGCGGCAGGGACTGCTGATACTATGGAAGTTCTTGCAGATGTATCGATCTCGCTAGATGAACTGAAAGATGTCGTCATAAAATCAAAAGGAGCGATAGTCTGGGGAGGAAAGCTCAATCTTGCTCCTGTAGATGATAAGCTGATAAAGATCAGGCATCCATTGAGTCTTGATCCTAAGGGAATGCTCCTCGCAAGTATTCTTGGTAAGAAGAAGAGCGTCGGTGCAACGAATGTGATTATCGATATACCAATCGGAAGAGGCGTAAAAGTCCCTTACATGAGGAAGGGGGAGGATCTTGGAAGCGACTTCATAAAGATTGGGAACAGTCTTGATATGAATGTTGATGTATTGCTGA
This sequence comes from Microcaldota archaeon, assembly GCA_964454475.1. Classification (GTDB taxonomy): domain Archaea; phylum Micrarchaeota; class Micrarchaeia; order Anstonellales; family Bilamarchaeaceae; genus CAYVTJ01. The sequence continues at coordinate 2,064 of CAYVTJ010000142.1, forward strand.
CTGATGGTGCAGAACCTATTGGAAAAGGCGTTGGACCTTCTCTTGAATGCATTGACGTCCTTGAGATATTGGCTGGAAGAGGACCTGATGATCTTCGGCACAAATCTGTTTTGATGGCAGGAAAGCTCCTTGAGAATTCTGGCAAAGTTGATAAAGGGAAAGGTTATGCGGCAGCAGAGAAGATTCTCAATAGTGGCAAGGCCCTTAAGAAATTTAGGGAAATCATAGGATTACAAGGGGGAGATGCTAATATCGATGTTTCAGATATTCCAGTAGGGGATTATTCCTACACCCTCAAGGCAGAACGGGGGGGAAATGTATTCCATATTGATAATAAATCGATCTCGAAGATTGCCAGGATCGCAGGTTCGCCAAGGTGCAAGGGTGCTGGTATGCTTTTGCATAGTGCCAGAGGAAGGCGTGTGGAGAAAGGTGATAAACTCTTTACGATATTCGCAGAAAGCGAATCAAAGCTGGATTTCGCGATAAAGGCTGCGAAAGAACTTGAGGCTATCGAGATGAGGAAGATTCTTCTTGGTAGAGTGG
>CAYVTJ010000143.1:0-2589 GCA_964454475.1 Microcaldota archaeon
CGCAAAAAGATAAAACAGGCAACCCTTCTTTATTTTAATCTGGCGAAGTCAGGTCTCTATACTGTTTATCTTGTCTCTGTACTCATCAGTATGATGCCCCACCCCACTCCCATGCAGCACCATGGCTGTGTTCAACACCGGCGTATATAGCCTCTTACCCCCTGACTAATTGCTGTTCCCGGCCTATCTTGAGACGGTGAAACGTTCGTGAAGCTTCTCTATCTTGTGGTGATGGACATATCAGGCAAATGGAGCATCACAGCATGCAATTGGAGTCCTATATCCAGTCAGTTGAGGCTTCATCAGGGGCGAGTTGACAAATACCTATGGGGTGATAATGAGATGCTGAGCTTCTTATGGGGTACTCCACATGCTTCAGGCTGGGCCCTGTCAAAATCAGGGACCCAGATGCTGCCCAGCCCGTTTCAGGCCCTGCTGGCCTGGGTTGCAGCGCTGGTCGTAGCTTTGAGCGGGTTGCAGTTTGTTTTTTATTTTTGTTGTCCGAATATCGAACGTGCGAATGGCAATTGCGAATGTCTGGATTTCAGCAAAAAATGTTACACTCCTGATGGTGGAAAAATGAAACTGGTGATGAGACTCTTTGGTTCAATAGGAATATTGGTTATATTATTGTTGGTTCTCGGTCTGGCTTTCAGCTCGGTGCGAATTATCGACGCTGGGGAGGTGGGAGTTAAGACCGAGTTTGGAAGAGTGGTTGAAGTACTGCATCCGGGAATATATTTCATCATCCCAATCATGAATGATGTAAAATACATGTCTACACAGATCGAGAAATTCGAACCAAGGACCACTGCTGCATCAAAGGATCTTCAGATAGTCGACACGCAAATTGCAGTGAATTATAGGATAGTTCTGGATGGTGATAGGATAAAACAGCTTTATGAAAGATTCAGAGGAAAACACGAATTAAGAGTAATCAATCCACTTGTTCAAGAAGTTGTTAAATCAAATACTGCAAAATTCAATGCTGAAGAATTGATCACGAAGCGTGTTGAACTAAAGGAAAGGATCGCAACTGATTTGGAACAAAAATTAGATAATTATGGCCTTGAAGTTGTGGAAGTATCCATCACTGATCTCAATTTCTCTCCTGAATTCAACGCCGCCATTGAAGCGAAAGTGGTTGCAGAGCAGAAACTAAGAAAAGAGAAGATTGATCTAGAAACCAAAAGAATATCCGTCCAGCGACATGTTCTTACGAAAAATGCTTCTGCAACCGCGATTGTTATAGAAGCTCATGCCCAAGCTGATGCGAAAAAAATCAAAGCAGAAGCAGAAGCAAATGCCATAAAAAAGATAACTGAAGCGATAACCGATCCCTATCTCAGGTATTATTATGTAGAAACCTGGGATGGACAAATGCCGAAAGTTATTGGAGATAATGATTTGATGATCGGGCTTGGAGACCTTAATCAGGCTGATGTTGGCGAATCAAATAGCTCTGGATAAAAAGGTGTTATCCTGCGAAGCAGTCACCTGATGAACCAGAAATCAAATAACCGAATATCAAAGAGAATCTCGTTCGGCATCTGATTTTTCCGCATTTTGTGAGCCGTAGGGCTAAAAATCATCTTTAGGGAACGAAAGTTCTGAAATCCTTATTGAGAATGTGGCTATGTCAATGAGACTCCGTTCTCTTAACATTTGGTTGTTATCGATTTTTTTTCCTCCTACAAAAGTGCCATTGGTGGAACCTTCATCAATGATCACGAGACCTTCGTTGCTCAGATGTATGGTTGCGTGCTTTCGTGAAATAGAAGGATTATCAAAGGTTAATTCCACTACTCCTGATGATCTTTCTATGCTCTTTCTGATAGATCTTCCGGATAATCGGAAATGCCGCTCAGTCCTGCCTATTTTGAGTGTGTGCAGTTTTTCATCAAGAGTAATCGTTTCCCCGATAGTAGTTATATCATCGAAACTTGTATTGTCGATGGCCGTATTGGTTGCTATAGTCAATTTAGCAGTTAGCCTATCAGACTTATTTTGCTTGATTTCAGGAATGGTATCACTCTCGCTTCCACAGGTCTTATTCGATTTAAAATTTATCTTGATAAGGGCATTTCCCACTTGAATGGTATCGCCAGAGTTTAGCCGCATTTTACCTTCCAGATGTATTGAATTCAATAATGACCCGTTTGTTGAGTCTAAATCCTCAACGAATATGTCTCCTTTATGGTTGAATATCATGATGTGCTCTCTTGATATATCTGCTTCAGGAATTTGTACATCTGCCCTCTCTGATCTTCCTATGACAATAATTTCTCCGTGATCAAGCTCTACTTCCTTATCCCTGTCATAACCAGTAGTTATTACATCGAGTTTTATCTTTGTATTTGCAACAGTATTCAATAAAGGAGGTTTCAGTGCTTCGGATGAATTCTTCTTTTCATCAGTCCTCAGTTCTGGAGCCGTCTTGTTTCTGATAATCGGTCTTTGCATTCTTCTGGGTTTTTCGGTCACATTAAGCACCGCAGGTACAATATCGAATTATATTTAAAGGTTCTTCTCTCAATGTAACACTTCAAATTTTTTCTACGCCGTTGATTTTCTCTTCTACGACGTTCC
>CAYVTJ010000144.1:0-2571 GCA_964454475.1 Microcaldota archaeon
AAATTCGGGTTTGAAGCCAAACTGTCAAATAGTTTTGAGGCAAAGAATCAGCGTGAGCAGGGTTGAAACTGGCGAGGTTAAGTTAGTAAAGACGGTTACGATTTTTAAAGTACAGTATGTGGTAATCTTGTCGCTCATTTTTTCTTTTTATGAATGCTCATTTTATTCCTTTTCCCAGCGCTCAGACAAAAGCAATTTAATGCCCAAGCCCTGCCGGGTTCGCTCTCTGAGCGAAGGCAATAAAATGCTTTTTGTCATCGCTGCTGGGCCGCTGCGCTAAAGGCAATAAAAATTGCACCCGACGAACTTCATTGTCATTTTTTCCAAAGGAAGTTTTGCTCGCTTCCCCCTTTTCAGCCCAGAGAGGGTGCGGGCTTCAGAGTGAAGCTCGCTGTAAAACTTCCTCGGCTAGAGAGGTTGGGGAAGGGAAGGTGATGAAAAATGAAAAGAAAAATTTTGGAATTTTATGGGCTTTGGGATGATGAATGTTTCAGGAATTGGGTTGACTCAGATGGGGTGGATGAATGACACAGAACTTCAAGAATCTGAAAGCTATGAAGATGCCTTGGCTATCAAAGGACCTTACATTTTCTTTCAAGACAAGAAGGTTTCATTCCGAACAAGAGAGCAGCTACTTGCTTCTGCATCTTCAATCTGTGCAAACTTAGCCGAGATAGCTGCGTTTGATTCACAGGGCGCTATGAAGCAGAAAGTTGCTATCTGCATTGGAGAAGCTAATGAATGCGAGTTCTGGCCGGACATTATGCAGGAATTGAAAGTGCTGGCTCAAAGGGAGCATATCGACTTTATGGGCAGGCTGGTGAAAGTTCGATCTATGCTTTTCAACCTAAAGAGGAACATGAAGGGTGATTCCATGTAATCTAATTGGATTTTTGCAGTTTGTTGCAATTACTACTAACTACTAATTTGGCAGCATTAATTAGTATTTTGTAGTAATTTTCATAAAATTACGTCGATAATACTAAGTACTACTAACTACTATTTTTCTAAATATATTAGTAATTATGTCACTTAACTACTATTTTTCTGTTATTAGTAGTTTATTTAAACACATCGGCCAATTAATTAAACTATGAAAAAAATCCAAAAACCACCTAAACTGACATTCATGCAAGATCCAGAGGAATTCAAAGATACTCTAACATTACAGGCAGATCCAGAAATACAAGATTATATCTTCAAGCTTAATGAGAAGTATGTTTATTGGGATGAAGTACGTCACTATTCTCATCCAAAAAATGCCCAAAGCGAACTTATATGGAATCTCTTAAAGCTCTCCCGTTTGCCACAGTATCGGAGGGTAATGTTTGGCGATACTGCTTTCAGGTATTTAATCACAGATAGCATCCTAAAGGAATTGCACAAACTAGACCAACAGACCTCAGGTACTTTAGAGTCAAAAAGCGATTATCTAGCTCCCCATGAACAAGTTGAGAAATATCTAATTAATTCCATCATGGAAGAAGCAATAGCATCCTCTCAGTTGGAAGGGGCCGTTACTACAAGAGAAGTAGCAAAAGAAATGTTAAGGACAGGTAAAAAACCCAAAGATGAATCACAGCAAATGATTTTGAATGCATATAATACAATGCGTTTTCTCAATGAAATCAAGGAAAGGGAACTCAGCCCGGAACTGATATGTGAGATTCAGGCTAAGATTGCTGCCAATACTATAGAAGAGCAATATGTGGGCAAATTCCGGGATAATAATCGTGTACATGTAGTGGATTCTTCAACTGGTGAATCAGTCCATATCCCACCAGACCCCCAACATATTCCTGCTTTGATAAAGTCTCTGTGCAAATTTATTAATTTAGAGAGCAAATCATTCCTTCACCCAATCCTGAAGGCAATTGTTCTACATTTCATGATCGGATACATCCATCCCTTTGAAGATGGGAATGGAAGAACAGCCCGCGCACTGTTCTATTGGTATGTCCTGAAAAGAGGATATTGGTTATTTGAATTCATGCCAATTTCTCGTGTTATAAAAAAAGCTCCTGCCAGATATTCTCGCGCTTATATCTATACTGAGAATGATGAGAACGATATGACCTACTTTATAGTCTTCAATCTTCGGCAATTAGAGATAGCCCTCCGTGACTTTATCAGCTATGTCAGGCAAAAACGCAAAGAAACAGAAGAAGTAAAAGAAATCTTTCAGAAGGACAACCGGCTCAATTTCAGACAGTCAGATATGATACTGAGATTCATTAGGCACCAGCGTAAAAGATTCAGCATCAATGAAATAAGAGAAATCTACAACGTTGTATATGAGACTGCAAGAAGCGATCTTGATTTCTTACATGAACTTGGTTATTGTGAGAAACTGAAAGAAGGAAGGAGATTCGTTTATATGTATAAGGTGAAAATATGAGATCTGCTGGAAAGAAGTTCGGAAAGCAGCAGCCAAAACCTGCTGAACATGGAACACTAAACCGCCTAGCTTTTTCTAAGTTTTTGTTCCACTACGGTTGATCTTCTTTTTCTTGTTACCTAACCTCGCCAGTTTAAAATGAAGATTACGTTTGCTCAATCAGTGATAAACAT
>CAYVTJ010000145.1:0-2528 GCA_964454475.1 Microcaldota archaeon
CCCCGCGACCTCGGAGCACAGCGGAGAAGAGGCGTAAGCCAACCGGGTCGCGATAATTTCGGAATTTTTATACTATGGCGCAATACAGTGAACTGCCGGTATACAAAGCGACGTATGATTTGTTGCCTGTCATATTCCAGTTCACAAAGAATTTCAGCAAGGAGTACAAGTACACTGTCGGCGAGAGCCTGAAGAAAGAGACTATCAAGTTGATTACGCTCATATACCGCGCCAACAGCCGTAGCGACAAAGGAACAAAGTACGCAATAAAAACATGTACACTTTGTTCTTACTATGGAGATTGTATGCACTTTTTTGGTTTTTTAGATGATTTTTGTTTCGGAAAACATTCTGGAGTTGTTCAAAATTCTCGCTGCAAAGGATTAACCAATGAAAAGAAAACCTAATATTGTTTTCATTTTAATCGATGATATGGGCTGGAAAGATTTGAGTTGTTACGGCAGCACATTCTATGAAACTCCAAATATTGACAAATTATTCAATGAGGGGATTCATTTTACTAATGCCTATGCTGCATGTCCTGTTTGCTCTCCAACTCGTGCCAGTATATTGACTGGTAGATATCCTGCCAATATTGGTCTTACTAATTGGATTGGAGCTAATAATGCGAAAGGAATTCTTTTTGATGCTCCATATATTGACCATTTACCTGCATCAGAAATATCACTCGCAAAAATATTAAAGGATAATGGATACGCTACATGGCACATTGGGAAATGGCATCTCGGTAGCCGTCCATATTATCCGGAAAACCATGGATTTGAAGTGAATATTGGTGGTTGTCATTGGGGCCGTCCAAAGAATGGCTATTTCAGCCCATGGGGAATAGAAAATCTTGGTGATGGACCAGAAGGTGAATATTTAACGGACAAGCTAACTGATGAAGCTATTCGTTTAATTAAGAATAGCGATGAGAAACCTTTCTTTTTAAACATGTGGTATTATAGTGTTCATACCCCCATCCAGGCTAAATTAGAAACAATTAAAAAATATGAATTAAAAGCTAAAGAGCTTGGATTGGATAAGGAACAAAGTTTAGTTGAGGGTGAAAATTTCCCTTGTGAACATAAGAAGGATAAGAAAGTAATCCGGAGGACTATTCAATCTGATCCTGTATATGCAGCAATGATTGAATCTCTTGACGAAAACATTGGGAGACTTCTGCACGCAATAGAAGAAAAAGGTGAAGATGAAAATACTATGATCATTTTTACGTCTGATAATGGCGGGTTAAGTACAGCAGAGGGTTCACCCACATGTAATTTTCCACTATCAGAAGGCAAAGGATGGATGTATGAAGGGGGAACAAGGGAACCTTTGATTATCAAATATCCACCGACAATAAATAAGAATAGTATCTGTCATGAGCCAGTAACAAGTACTGATTTTTATCCTACTATTTTGGACATTGCTGGAATTGATTTAATTCCAGAGCAACACTGTGATGGCATTTCTCTTCGTCCGATTCTTCAAGATGGTGGTAAAATGGAGCGAAATGCTATCTATTGGCATTACCCTCATTATGGGAATCAGGGAGGAACTCCTGGAAGCTCAATACGGAAAGGCAAATATAAGCTTATAGAGTTTTTTGAAGATATGAGACTTGAGTTATATGATTTAGAAAATGATATTGAAGAAAAAGAGAATATTGTCCATGATTTTCCAGAAATAGCAAGCGAGATGCATAGATTATTGCAAAAATGGCGGGATGCAGTCCATGCAAAAATACCTGAGCCGAATCCCGACTGGAATGAATTGGATTAACACGAATGCAACGAGAACTTCAGACAACAGCCGTTACCCGGTTCCGTTCCCTTCGGTCACTCCACCCAAATTGCTTCCTTCGGTCGCAACTTCGGATAACAGCGAACGTTGTGATAAATGCCAATCCTGGATTTTTCGAATTAAATGTAAAAAACTTCAAAAAAACGAATCAAATGAATTTACTATATTTTTAGATTCGAGGAAGTATGTAGTATGAAAGATAAGATTATATCAGATAAAGAATACATACACTGAATAAAGGGGCTTAAGGCTAAGGTTCGTCGAATTCAGATAAAAGCAGCTATTAGAGTAAATACCGAACTTCTTCAGTTTTACTGGGATTTGGGCGCAGATATACCTGAGAAAGAGGAATCAACATCATGGGGAAGTAGATTCCTGCTGCAGCTAAGCAAGGATTTAAGAGCAGAATTTCCCGATACGCAAGGTTTTTCCCTCAGCAACCTGAAATATAAAACAATGGTATCTCTTTTATAATCAGTCAGATACAATTAGCCAACAGCTTGTTGGCCAAAAATCTGTCCTACCAATTTTTCAGATTCCCTGGGGGCATAACATTGCAATAATATCGAAATGCAAGGATGTCGATGAGGCTTTTTTTATGTTCAGGAGACACAAAAGCACAACTGGAGCCCGAGTGTATTAATACACCAGATAGAAAAAGGATTGTTTAAACGCGATGGAAAGGCTCTTACAAATTTCGAGGAAACCTTATCTGCACCTAT
>CAYVTJ010000146.1:0-2504 GCA_964454475.1 Microcaldota archaeon
ATTTTATTACAGTAATTTATTAAATGCAAACGCTAATGAGATTCGCGGCATGGAATCATTCCGCAAATTTACGCGGGGTTTTGGCGCTTCAGCATGGATTCCCACCGAAGGTTTGCTTGATTCGATAACAGCGGCATTCACAACGGGAATGAATTTAGATGTCATCGCAGATTCAGTGATTATAAAACCGCAAGGGGCGAAAGGCGTAATGATAAAACCGTATGATATCAGTGATTTGATCCGCCAATCATACATTCGTCATGGGATGAAATATTGATTTACTTTCCATCTTTACGATGTTGATATGAACATCAATGGAAAAAGAAAGTAATCTTTTATAAATGGAATTGTTTTTCCATTTATTGCTATTTTTTTAAATCATAAATGGAATTCCAAGGCATCTATTATTACCGGTATTATGGAAAATTTCCATTTATTAACACTGTTTGGTGCGAATCTACGGACGGATCGTCCCAAGTTCGCGACTGGAGGAGAGATCAGATATAGCATTCCAAATTTAAGGATAAACCTGATTCCAATCGCATTCAGGGAGGAAAAATTTTATGGAAGCGTTTTGCCATATCAGGATGATAAACACCTCAAAAAACTGAGGGATAAATATGGGCAAAGCCATGTAATCAAGAGGAGCGGAAATTCGATTCAGTGTGTGCCTCTTGATGATGGAGCTGAATTGCTTGGACAAGAGACAGAATTCAATATCAAGGATGATTTCGTATTAGCATCGAAGCTAGTGCGAGAATCGATCATTCGCTTCCTAAAATCAAAGAACATGAAGTTCCGTAAATTATTCAACCCCACTTCGATAGTCAGAACAACAGAGAACCTGATGCATGGTATTGTAGAAGACGACATCGCAGCAATAATCCCAATGTATCCTGAATACCATTTCGATAGCAGGATGATTGTCCCTCATGATATGAAGGTGACATTCGGTATCCTGCTTGATTTTAGCGTCTGCCAGCTCATCGAAGCGACGATATCGGATATTATCGAGAAGGGGGTGGATGTCACCGGCTGCTATGTCGTTGCAAACGATAACCAGGAGCAAGAAAATATAGATCCGGCATTGAAGAAGAATCTGATCGGCAAGATCAAATCTGTAGATGGACACTCCCTGAGGCTTGAGGACTATAGAGAGTATGACGAGATCGGAGCTGAATCATGCTCTCTTGAACCAGGACCTAAAAATATCAGGCATTGCCTATCAACACTATCAGATAAAGATATCCAGGAGATTCAGAGCAAGAAACTTGAACAGATATTCAATGTCAAAAGCGCGAAGAACCAGGCGGAGAGGATCGAGAAGGTCAGAATCTGGCTTGAGCGCCATCAGCCATTCAGTTGCGGCGGTGGAATATCCTATGATATTGCTCCTGATATCCTTGAGATAAAGTCCGGCAATGAGGCAGGTGAACATAGCAGCCTGCAAAATCCGTCGTATGTACTCAGACCGGGAGGATCGATAACTGTAAGTGGACGGGTTGATAAGGAGATCGACAGAAAAGGACCTTACGATACGGAAACATTCCCCAAGAAAAGGATCAAGATCGCTATACTGTATCCTGCAAGATTCAAGGGAGAAGTGGAGGTCTTTTTCAAGCAATTCCATGATGGAGTACCGCCATGGAAAGGGAAAGAGTCAGCATACAGCCAGGGATTCATCAGAAAGTATCGTCTGAACAGTTGTGATTTCATGACGTTCCCTATTGAAAGCGACAGTGAAGACTCGAATGGGTACAAGAATGCAAGCCTGACCGCTCTTCAGGGTGAGGATACCTTCGACCTCGCTATGATAGTCACAAAAGAGAGCTTTCATCAGCTGCATGGAGAGAGCAACCCTTACCTTGTGTCAAAATCAACCTTCATGTCGCAAGGGGTGCCCGTACAGTCGATAGAGATCGAGACAGTCAAGAACCAAAGAGGAAGGCCTTATATACTCAACAATATCGGAATCGCAGCTTATGCAAAGATAGGCGGGGTTCCCTATGTACTGACCTCGACGCCGGGACTTACGCATGAACTTATATTCGGGATAGGAAGCTCCAATGTCAAGAGCAGGCGCCTTGGAGATTCAGAAAGGTTCATTGGCATCACGACAGTTTTCAACGGCGATGGGAATTATCTCCTATATAACCTGACGAAAGAGGTATTGTTCGAGGATTATCAGGAAGCATTATTGGATTCGCTGAAAGCGGCAATCGATGAGGTAAAGGCAAGGTATGCATGGCAGAAAGGGGACAGCGTCAGGTTGATATTCCATCAGTCTTTCAAGAAGTTTAGGACTGTGGAAGCGCAGGCGGTCAAGAGTCTGGTGGATTCCATAACAGATTTCCAGGTTGAATATGCGTTTGTGCACATCAGCACAAGCCATCCATGGAAGGTCTTTGATAAAAATAGCAGAGGCGTGAGGCATTACGAGAATAACACAATGAAGGGAGAATATGTCCCATTCAGGGGGATATGTTTGCCTTTAGGTCCACAGA
>CAYVTJ010000147.1:0-2498 GCA_964454475.1 Microcaldota archaeon
AATTACAATCAGAAAATTTATGCCTTTATCGGTAGTTTTTTAATCGCTTACCAAAATAGAATCCATTTTAAGAACATTTCCTTTAAACAAAACTTAACTTACGCCGCGGTAGCTCAGTGGGAGAGCACTCCAGGTTTTATTTATCGAAGATAAATCTTACCGGTGAAGCTGAAGTTTCTCAGTGGGCAAATCCTGAGTTTAGATACGGAGGGGTCGCTGGTTCAAGTCCGGCTCGCGGCATTTTCTATTTTTTCCAGAATACTGATGATTCAAGATATTTCTTTTTTCGCTTATCGCTCCACGATTTCATCCTTGAGATGTTTGATAGACGATCTGCAAATTTGAGCATGATTCCTTTTTGACTTTTGAGCATCGGAAAAGTCTTTCCTCCGACCGGATTCCTATCGCAGGTAACCTCCTGTACAAGACCGGCAACAGCAACGCCAAAATGTTCAATCAACTTTTTATATGTGACATCGGTATCTTCCAGCAGATCATGACAGTATGCAGCAGTTATGATGTCCATACTATTGGTAACATTTTTCAGAATAGCAAAAACTTGCATACATAAGAGATAAAATAGTCTTTTTCGGAATCATCAAGAGAGCCGGCATGTTTTACTTTTGCAAAATCATGTGCTGACTTCTCCAGATCATTCATTTCCCAAACCTCCTTTTCCTCCTCGAGAATTCAGAAAGAGCAGCCTTGAATTCATCCTTTGAGAAATCAGGCCATAGATTCTCTGCAAAATAGAACTCACTGTAGCAGGTCTGCCAAGGCATCAATCCACTAAGTCTCTGTTCGCCAGAAGTTCTTATAACAAGATCAGGATCAGGAATGCCTGCAGTATAAAGATTATCTGAAAGAGTCCGCTCATCCACCTCTTTAATGCCCTTCCTGATGATGGAATTTACAGTATCCACCATCTCCTCCCTTCCCCCATAAGAAAGAAGAAGATTAAGCTGATATTTTGAATTATTCTCGGAAAGCTTCTCCGCCTCCCTTATCATGTTCTGAATTTCTTCAGGAAAACAGTGAATCCTTCCGAAGAACCTCACCCTAAGATCATGCTTATTCTTTTCATCACTGGAGATGGCCTTCTTGAGGTTCTCCTTGAATAGAGAAAAAAGGGTCGATATCTCGGCATCATCCCTGTTAAAATTATCAATACTAAAACCCCACATGGTAAGCATCTTCACATCTGATTCCTTACACCATTTGAGCACATCACCAATCTTCCGGATACCTATGGCATAACCCTCTTTCTTGGTTATTCCTCGGTCGCGTGCCCATCTGCGGTTTCCGTCCGGGATTATCGCTATGTGATTCGGAATCGTATTGTCGGTTATAGGGGACACCTCAATAGGTGACTCTTTGGAGCTCTCCTTTTTTATGGGCTATCTTCAGTTCCCTGGCTATCCGCCTTGCTGTGCTCATGGGCTCGTCATGGTAATAAAGCGAATACGGTGAGCCATCAGGATAGACATTCGTTCCTGCAACTATCCTCGCGCTGACTTCGAAAGAGAATATCTCTAAATCCTCATTTATTATCGTTTCCACGCAGAAAGGTCCATAGATTCCTCCGAACAAGTCGAATGACGCATCGCTGACATTCTTTCCAATCTCCATATAATCATAGAGCAATGATTCCCTTAAGACCAATGGTTCATTTCCTACTACAGTAAAAGCAAGATCAGGCTTGAGGCCGACAGAGACTGCCCTTGCAATTTCATCCGCACTGCTCTCAACACGTGTGTCCACCCCCAACAGTTCTATCCTTCCGTTTTCGGTTTTATACCCTGCCTCGGAAAAAGGAGAAAAGAAATAATGGGGATACGCTCTCACGCCTATGATAAATTCCTGGATCATACATGGCTTTTCGCCAATGGCCTCATCAAATTCCTTAGTGCTGTTCACGATTCTATAGCCCCTTCCTCCTTTCGCGCCAGGGAATTTAACAAGCGCAGGACCGTCTATCTGATCCGGCTGGAGTATCCTGGGCTTCCTGAGGCCTGCCGCTCTCATCCATTCGAACATCTTCATACGATTGCGTTCCCACATCACACTGGAACGATTGCCATAGATGGGAAGCTCCAGATCACCAAAGGCTTCTCCGGTATATTCCACAAACGAGCCATGAGGGATTATGATTGCTTTCCTATCCCTAAGCTCTTCCTGGGGGATTCTAGAGAAATCATCGACTTCTATGAATTCATCAGGCCTTGCCATGGGAAAGGATTCATACAATTCCTTCTTGCCTTTCTTGACTATTCCGATGGTCTTGATCCCTTCTTGTCTGGCCCCCCTGAATATTTGGAGTGAGGAATGTGAACAAATAGTGGCAATTGAGAATTCATCATATCCAGACAGGATATCATCTATTCTTTTCTTTTCGAGCATGTTATATATTGTATTTTGGATTTAATAAGGTTGTGCCCGAGAGTGGCTTTGCGTCATAAATAGCTCTGATTAAACTGTTTGACCTTAACACGATGTTC
>CAYVTJ010000148.1:0-2487 GCA_964454475.1 Microcaldota archaeon
TGGATAAATCACTGAAACTGTCAAATTATTCAGATATTTTTTGAGGACTTTTATTCTATAGCCCAAAAAGACAAAACAGACAACCTTCTTTATTTTAATCTGGCGAAGTCAGGTTAGTTACGTCAAACGACAACCGGTCGGTCTTTCATCAGCCCGCTTTCTGAATAAAAAAATCAGAGGGTTAGGATTTGCCGCTTTTTTCCTTTTTATGTTTCCTGACTCTCTTATATATATTCCAGATTATCCATGCTACGATTACTATGGGGGCTAAAAATCCCAAACCTATCACGATCAGCATTATCGCCGCACCGATGGATCCAAAGAATGCCTGGCCCAGGCTCTCGATAGATATGAACAGCTGTTGAGTCGATGGCTTGTCCTCATAAATCCTTATGCTTATCGTCGACATGTCAATCCTGGACTCAAGTGTTTCCTTCTGTTTCTTGAGGAGTTCAAAATCCGTCTCCACCCTGGTCAACTGTCTTTCGACGGCCAGGAGGTCTTCGACAGTCTCGCTTCTATTGTAAAGCTCCTGAAGGCGGGAAAGCTCCAGTTCCTTATTCTTGATCCTGGTTTCCAGATCGGTGTATCTCTCGGTGACATCCTCGAGTTCTACCGACATGTCTTTCACTTCTCCGATATCTTCAAGAAGTTCATTTATTCTGTCGAATTTTCCAGGTTCAATCTTCACGGTAACGCGATAATTCCTTGCCCTCCCATATTCATCGTAATTTATCCTGCTTATCTCCGCATCCTCCGATTTCAGCATATCCAGCATGCTATCAAATCTCTGCTGGAGGGTTCCTTCGGCAACTTTGATGGTGATGGAGCTCTCCTTTACCATATATCCTGGATCAAGGCTCTCTGATTCATATTGATAAGCAGGTGTTGGAACGCCCGCTTTTGCATGGTCAAATGCCGCAGGTTCTGCGAGATTTTCATGCATGCCAACTCCGGTGCACCCGGCAAAGATGAGTCCCAGGAACAACAATAAAATTATTGACTTTTTCAAACGATCACCATTTATCCTCATGCATATGTTTGTGTACTATCCAGGCATATTTTATTGCCTTTGGGTTTTTTTCAGCCAACACCTGAAAATCAAATGCCAAGATCAGTGGGCGCCCGCCCTATGCTCTTAAGAAGACCGACAATATCCTTTATCTCATTCTTCACATCATAAGAGTCAGTCTTGCCAGGATAAAGATCATACCTCTTACTGTATTCTCCCGGTGTGGTATTGATCATCAGAGAATTGCCGCCAGCCAGAAGGCCTCTCTTTCTGGCATCTCCAGACAGTATCTCAAGAGCTGTGGTGATCAGGATTCTTGATTCGGGATCGACTAGCCTGGAGAGGCTGATTACTTTCAAAACATAGTCGACCGATGGGGATCTCGTGGAGGATAAGGCTGTCTTCGGATGAGGTATGAACGGACCAAAGGAATACATATCAGGATTTATTGATCTAGTAAGCAGAATATCGTCTATTATGTCGTCATCGCTCTGCCCTGGCAACCCAACCATGAAACCAGTGGCAAGCACAAAACCTCTCTTTTTCATCCATTTTATCAGATCCAGACGACCCTCAAGCCTTTTGCCAGGACGCATCTTCGAATATATCTCCGGATTGGAAGTTTCGAAACGGAGAAGAGCCCCATAAGCCCCTGCCTCAAAAAGACGCTCATAACACTCTTTGCTACGCTCACCCACACTCATAAAAAGAAGAATCCCATGCTTCTCTCTGATCCTCTTGACAAGCCAGACAAGATCATCATCAGAGAATCCGGAATCTTCACCTGACTGGAGCACCATGGCCTTGAAACCAAGTTCATTAACAGCGAAATCTATTGAGGAAAGAATCTCCCCCTCACTCATCCTATAACGTCTCAGAGAATCATTCCCTGCCCTGATCCCGCAATAACGGCAGGTGCATTGGCAGAAATTAGAGAATTCCAATATTCCATGGACGCAACATGCATTATCAAGGCGATCCCTTCTTACCGTATTGGCAAAACCGGAAAGCCTATCGATAGCATTTCCATCACTCAAAGAAAGTATGGAGCGCATCTCGTTCCTATTCAATGTTCCTGAAATCTCTGCTTTTCTTAAGATTGTGGAAAGGGCATCATCGCCCAGCTCTCCTCCGGAAATATCTGCATCGATCTGCTTCAATCTGGCAAACTGCTGTTTCCACATCCCAAGTATCTCCAATGCTTCATGCTCATCGATCTTTCCGACAACAAGCCCGCCCTGGGCATAAACATATTCTCCTGGACTAAGATCATATGTCAGGTTCTTCGCTTTCCTTAGCTCTCCGAAATATTCAACAGTAATAATCTTCCCTTTAATAGCGGTCACCTTGCCAGGAATTGCATAGCACATGCAATCATCTTGGCAGGGATTATTTTTATTATGGCCATTGTTCAGTCTATTTGTGGTATCCTGATTTAACTTCCTCTCGTTGATTTTGTTTCATAGTTCCACCTT
>CAYVTJ010000149.1:0-2470 GCA_964454475.1 Microcaldota archaeon
GAGGAACGTCGTAGAAGAGAAAATCAACGGCGTAGAAAAAATTTGAAGTGTTACCAACAAGGTGTAAGATTTAAATATATTACATCTGTTCTCATCCCATGGTTCCAAAACATTCTATCCTGCTTCTATTGTTAATGATCGGGCAAATATTTTGCGGCAACAGTACAGTTGAAGGAGGGGAAATAATCGAGGTAAATCTTGAGTCGAACCACACCTCAGAGTATTGGGCCTCGGTAGTGGGGAATCTGAACGGGACCCCAGTCGATAATGAACTTTCCATATCTTATCAGGATGCCCCTGAACCCTGGATATATTCCAATGATCCCAATGGTTCTTATGCTAATTATCAAGGTGACATCATCCTTTTGACCAGATTATCGGACAAACCTGAACCAGAAGAGCTTTATTCTCCTTCTGAATCCGATTTCGAAGAAGGAGGGATGTTTGAAGCATTTTCTGTTTTCAATATTTCTAGTTATGATTTTCTTAATAGTCCTTTGAATACGTTTTGTAATCCATGCGATTTCATGACGTGCCAGATTTATACCGATTCGATTTCCTGCCCCTACATAACTCTTAATCAGGATTTCGATATGGGAGTGCTGAAATTCGATAATGGAACCCACGTGGAACCGGTCTTCGTTACAACCGTGAATAACCAGGAGGGGTATAATACTTCCTTCTTCGACTACGAATTTATCATGCCTGTTGGGGAGGGTTATTATTTCTATCTTTTTGAGAAAGGATATACTGAACCTCCGCCCCCTCCGCCTGAAGACATGGATATCGAATATGAATTCATCTGTCCTGGAAATGAAGTTCTTTTCACTGCCATGGATGGAGGGGATCCACTCTCTGATGTTGATATCGAAATATATATTTTACCAAGTGGGGATTTCGTAAATTCCTTGAATACTAATTCGGAAGGACAAGCTGATGTCGAATTAACTGAAGAAGCCGAATACGAGGTATTCGCAGACAAGGATGATTACTATGCTGTTGATTTCGAGTTTGATTTTGATCTATGTCCGGAAGAGCCTGAATGCGAAGTGGATGAGGATTGCTTTTATGATGAGAAATGCAGTCAGGATGAATGTGTGGAGATATCCTGTCCGTGCGGCGTAATAGAGAACCATACCTGCATAGAATATGACTGCTGTTCTGATGATGATTGTCCGGTTGGCAGCATCTGCATAGATCGTGAATGCATTCAGCAATATGAATGCATATCGGATGATGATTGTGCTGAGACAGAATACTGCAATGTAACTTCGGGTGAAGAGGGTGGAAGTTGTGAAGATGTTGTGGGATGTGGTGAGGTTGCAGACCATCAACTCATACCATATGAATGCGGAGATTCCCCTTATTGCCTGCCATGCCCCTCAGGAACCACCTGTAAGGATCACGAATGTGTCGAGGTGAACATAACCTGCCCGGAAAGTGGTGAAGTGGGCACAGGACAGATTTGCACTGCTACGGAAGGCGATGAGCCCTGCATATTCTGCAATGTAGCAGTCACCAATCCGGACGGAACAATCGGTTATTATCAGACTGATGATGAAGGAAAATTCTCTTTCACTCTTGAGAATACTGGTGATTATGATGTCTCTTTGATGGAGAATGAGACGCCCCTTGCATCCATAACCGTTTTGGCTCTGGCTAGAACGGTGGGCGGAGAGGCGAAACCATTTCCTTTAATGGACTACTATGAACCTGTCGTTAACTATCTCTTGCCCATACTTGCTATCTTGTTATTGCTCCTAATACTGTTCCTGCTCTGGAGAAGGAAGAATATCACAGTGGAGATAATCAGCAAGAAACCTGAAAGGGGTGTTCCGCTCAATGTCAGGACAATTGATAAAGGCTCAAAGAAAGCGATCAAGGGTGTGCCCATAATGGTCGATTTCAATGGAAAACCATGGTTATCTGGAAAAACGGATGAAAAAGGTGGGTATTCCTTCAAACCCGATGCTTCAGGTAGATACGAGATATTCGTGATGGGAAGAGATAAACCAGAACAGATTCTTCGATTATGATTGGAGAATTGTCCTATTGGATTATCATTTTATTAATATCCTGGAAATCCTTAATTTTTTTACCATCCATCACAGCGAGACGCCCCCTGGCATTCCTGGCAGCTTTTATTCCTGATTTTGAATCTTGTATGATAAAACACTTTTCTGCAGAATTTTCTAAGCAGGATGCTGCCTTTAGGAAAACATCAGGTGCAGGCTTTTTTACCCCCACAGTGTCAGAACCGACTATCAATCCGAACGAATGCTCAAGATCATATTCTTTCAGAAGGTATCTTATCCAATCTGTTGAACCGTTGGATGCAATTGCATATTTTAGCTTATTCTGCCATATCCTGTCAAAGAATTCCCTTAATTCGGGCACTGGTTTGATCAGTCCACTCTGTAGTATCCCGAAATAAGTTCCTCTCGATAAATACATCTGAGCTTCTTAGATA
>CAYVTJ010000150.1:0-2392 GCA_964454475.1 Microcaldota archaeon
ACTGTCAAATTATTCAGGTATTTTTTGAGGACTTTCATTTTATAGCCCAAAAAGATAAAACAGACAACCTTCCTTATTTTAATCTGGCGAAGTCAAGTTAAAAAAATAAAAGAGAATCAACCAAAGAGCGATGAAAGACCTTCAGCTGCTTGTTCTTCTTTCTTGGCATCATCCTCTTCAGGTTCTTCCTCCTTCTTCTCTTCTGCAGCAGCTGGTTCCGCGGCAACAGGAGACGCGGCAGGAGCAGCAACAGCCTGTTTAAGAAGTTCCTCAAAATCCACATCATTGACAGCCTCTGCAAGGACCTTGGCCTTCGCATCATCCGCCTCTGAACCGCTTGCTTTTATAACAGCAGATATGCTCTCTTGAGTAACATCCTTCCCTGATCCGTGCAAAAGAAGCACAGCATGCAAATAGGGATCAACCTTTGTCATTTTCATACACCTCAAATATTATTCTTTTTTTCATCAGAATCTTCTGATGCAGAGGGGGCATCATTCCTCTCTGGAGAAGCTTCTGGTACTGATCCAGAAGCAGGTTCTGCTTCCTTCACAGAAGAACCAAGCTCTGTTAAAGCCATCCCCTGTCTTATAGCAGTGGATAGAAGCGGCTCTACAGAAGCCGATGAATATACTTCACAATTCAAAGCGAAATTTATAGACTGATTGAATGCCTGCCCGAGTAGCACTTCCACATTTGCGGCTGTCGGATAAGAAGCATTTATTGATAGATTCATAGCCTCACTCAGAGATACAAGTACATCTTCTCTTATCGTATCTCCCATGTCTAACAACTCACTCGGATAGATATGCTTTCCATCGTAAGCAAAAAGCATGTTGGCCTTCACATCAAAAGGCATAACATTCAAGGCAGTAAGCGCTTTCACTTTGGGAGTTGTAACCTCTTCCCCCTCCTTCACAACCATACTGTCCTTTACAACAGTTATCTTACCATTCTTAATCTGAACATTCACCCCACCTGATTTCAATTCTGATAATGCAGGACCTGGCGGAAGATCGGTTTCTCCCGAGGATATAACGATATCAAAAGGAGCGACATCTCCTTCTTTTGCAGCTCGTTTCTTCCGATTATTTTTGAAAAAAGAATTCAGTTTATAGGGAGACCACTCGGT
Source organism: Microcaldota archaeon (assembly GCA_964454475.1). Taxonomy (GTDB): domain Archaea; phylum Micrarchaeota; class Micrarchaeia; order Anstonellales; family Bilamarchaeaceae; genus CAYVTJ01. The sequence goes on from CAYVTJ010000150.1 coordinate 1,133, forward strand.
TAGTACAAGAGCTACTGGTTCATCACATACTGATTTCTTTTCTAATAATTTCTCATTAGAATCAAATGCTCTTGTCAAAACCGCTTTCTTATAAACCTTGACTATTCCACCATCCTCTTTAATCTTCTTCCTAAGATTCTGAAGAAGAGAATCCGGAAGTTTTTTTAACTCGATCAGGCCTACAGTCGAGAATTTGTTGATCAAGTCATTTGCTTCCACGACCTCGGCCATTTTCTTCTTAAGAGCAGGACTCTCAAGATCAACTTCATAATCATTAACCATCATAATCACCTGACTTTTACCGGAGAACCCATAGTCAACTTCACATAAGAGGATTTTATATTGCCCTCGTTGACTTTCGATTTGACAGCATCATATACTGCCTCAGTATTTTCCACAAGATCGTTTACATCCATCTTCTCGGTCCCGACAAGGGCTTGTGCTACCGGAAGATGCTTTCCTTTGGAGACAATCCTGACAGTATTCCTGGAATTTTCTATGAGAGCGTCCATCTTCCCTACCAAAGGCTTTGGCAGTTTACCTCTTTTTCCGAGATATTGACCGAGTGACTTGGCAACTTGGCCCATGAGATTCGGTTGTGCAAGAAGAACATAATTCCTTGCCAGATCCTTCAGTTTAGACGGTTCAGCATAATCCTCTATCACATCAGGGGGTATTATCAATTCTGCCCCTGCTTTCTTGGCCTCCTCTGCTTTAACACTCTCTGCGATGACTGCTATCTTGGATTGTTTCTCCCCCTTGCCTTTAGGGAGGATTATGTCCAGGTTTAGCCGATTCTCGCTTTTCGAGAAATCAATACCTCTCATGTTGAGTATCAGTTCAACACTTTGGGTGAAATTTCTTTTACCTTTGTCTTTTAGGGCCTCGGAAAGGGCCTCGGAAAGTTTTTTCCTATCCATAAGAACTCCCTCCTACTCTTCCAAGTAGTGATTACGGGTTAAAAGATAAGTTGTTAGGATGGTTTTATAAGTTTAACCATATTAAAGCCACAACTAAACTAAAGTTCACCCACTCTTCTCTTAATTTTCCTCTTGAGCCTTCTGCGCCTTTTCTTTACCCAAGCCCAGCGCATCCGGTTCTTCTTTTTCCATTTCCTAGGTTTTGAACCCATTAATATCCCTCATGAATTAAAATCCGTTAATTCCCTTTTGATGGTTATGGTTTTTTATACCTTTGTCAAAAATCGGCTTTGCGTCATAAATAGCTCTGATCAAACTGTTTGACTTTGATTCCATGCTC
>CAYVTJ010000151.1:0-2388 GCA_964454475.1 Microcaldota archaeon
CTGGGAAAAGAGGTCTATTTGGTTATCCTGGGGGATTAATTTTGACGCAAAGCCTGAATAAACTCATCATTTATAATTATGAATGCATAAAGTATTTCAGGTGTTTTTCATGTCAAAGGTTTTGATGGTGATTGCCCAAAAAGATTTCAGAGATGAGGAGTACAAAATTCCGCGGGATGCACTCGAGAAGGCAGGCTATGAAGTAAAAGTGGCCAGCAAAACCCGAAATAAAGCCACAGGTATGCTTGGGATTTCGGTTCAGCCAGATCTCGCATTGCATGAAGTGAATCCCAATTTCTTTGCCGGGTTTCTTATTGTAGGAGGTCGTGGTGTCAAGCAAATGGCGAATGATGAAGAATTGCTTTCCCTTCTTGAGAAGGCCAATGCCATGGGTAAGAAAATATTTGCCATCTGCCTGGGCCCTATGGTTCTTGCCAATGCAGGAGTGCTATCTGATATGAATGCAACAGTATTCCCGGATAAGGAGGCCATAGAAGCATTACGAAATGGCGGAGCATTATACCGTGACCAGGATGTTGTCAAGGAAGGAAGAGTAGTTACGGCCTCAGGCCCTAAGGCAGCTGACAAATTCGCAGAAGAAGTGGTTGAGGTCTTGAAATGCTAAAATTCAATTGGAGGAAGTAAGATGATGAAGATAAGACATGAAGGTTGCATATTCTGTGTGGGGTGTTCCTCGGTTTGCCCTACCAATGCTCTTGTTGCAGAAGGAAATCGGATAAAATTCTATCCTGAAAGATGTATCCATTGCGGTCTTTGTGCCAAGGTTTGCCCTGCCAATGTGATAACTGTGGAAAGGAAAAAGGAGGGACAGGATGAGAAGGAATGATTATGATGTGGTCATCATCGGAGCAGGTCCTGCCGGAAGTACTATGGCAAGGGTGGCTTCTGATAATGGAATGAGGGTTCTTGTCGTCGATAAGAGAAAGGAATTGGGAATGCCTGTCAGGTGTGGAGAAGGTCTTGGATCAAGAGAGGTCATAGCCCAGGATTTGGATATTCCAAAGCAATGCATCTCTACAGAGATCGTTGGTGCGAAGGTTTTCTCTCCAGATGGTAAAACAATCGACTGGAGGGACAATGCCACGACCGGATGGGTCCTTGAAAGGAAATTCTTCGACAAGTGGCTTGCTGAGAAAGCTGTTGAAAAGGGGGCCACTGTGAAGTCATATACTCGTGCGACAGATCTGATCACGGAGGATGGAAAGATCTCAGGATTGAACATATCTCACGGAGGTCGGGACCCCTATCCTGTCTATGCGCCTCTTATTGTCTCTGCAGAAGGGATGGAATCCATGATGGCAAGAAAAGCAGGCTTTAAGACAGTCCATGCACTTTACGATATCGATACATGTTATCAGTATGAGATGAAATCCTATGATCATGAGAATATGATCGAACTCTATTTCGGGAATGACCTTGCCCCCAGAGGCTATGTTTGGATATTTCCAAAAGCTGATAAAAGGGCGAACGTGGGGATTGGAATAGGAGGTCTCGTTAACAATGGAGACAAGAATGGCATCCCCGGCCCTGATCCGAAAATACTTTTGGATAGGTTTATTGAGAACAATAGCCAGTTGAAGGATGCGAGTTCACTTATGGATTTCGGAGGAGTGATATCTGTGGGTTCCCCTCTTTCGGAATTTGTCAAGGATAATTTCATAGTCGTGGGCACTGCAGCGAAGCAAGTTGATCCAATCCATGGAGGGGGAATAGCAATGGCGATGGAATCTGGATTGATGGCTGCAAAAACCGCTCTGGAAGCGCATGAGAAAAAGGATTACAGCAAAAAGACATTGCTTCCATACCAGGAGAAGTGGTTGTCGGGTCCTGGAAAGAAGATGGAGAAGAGACTTCTCCTCAGGAAAGTCCTTGAGAAGCTCTCTGATGATGACCTTAATTATATCTTCAGAGAGATAACCAATAATGATCTCAATCAGGTCATGAATGGTGATTTCGCCGGTCCTGTTGCCAAGGTGGTTAGGGGAAGGCCTCAGTTGCTGGGAGCCTTTAGTGCTCTGGTCCCTGGCCAGAGATAACGCCCCTCTCCTCCTATTTTTCTTATCGAAGAACTCAGCAATATGCATCGCTTGAACATGTTCAATCAAGGGGTTCGAAAGTGATCATTTGTCTAAAGACTTGACTTCTCCAGACTAAAATAAAGAAGGTTGTCTGTTTTATCTTTTTGGGTTATAAAATGAAAGTCCCCAAAAAATAGGCAGTGTGTCAAAGCTAGTTAGGCTTTAACCACCTGTGGATACGCAATATGAACAATTGGCATACGCATGATATTTTTATAGGTACGCTCATCTTTGGGGCTTTGCGTCATAAATAGCTCTGATCAAACTGTTTGACTTTGATTCCATGCTC
>CAYVTJ010000152.1:0-2359 GCA_964454475.1 Microcaldota archaeon
GTACAATAAAAATAGGCACTAACCAACCCAATTTAGAAGATACTGCTGAAGAAATGGTTACTAATTGTTTTGAAGAAAAATTTGATTCAAGAAATTAGATATTATGAAATATTAAATTAAAAATGGAACATAACAAATCAATTGAACTTGACGCCGTCTTTTGTCACAGAACCTGCTGAAGACGTTCGCTCATCGCTCACTCAGGTTCTGCGCCAAATCCTTCCGCTATCGCTCCAGGAGCGAGGGCGCAAGTTAATTGGACGTTGAGGCTGTAGAAAAATTCCCGTTTTGCGATATTTCATGATAAAATACTCATATTCCGGGAGGGGAATATGGCCAATTATAAAGATTATTCATATAGCCAAGAGCTGCTTTTGCCGGTGAGTTTGTCGAAACAGATTTTGCCCGGAACCTTTGAATACACCTTGAATTTCCTGATTGACAAGAAACTTGATTTATCGATTTTTCATGAAAAATATGTCAATGATGAGGTAGGCGCGCCTGCCTATGATCCGGCAATCATGCTGAAGATCATATTGTATGCTTATGCAAAGGGTATCGTTTCCAGCAGAGGAATCGAGCAATTGTGTCGAGAAAATATAACCTGCATTGCGCTATCGGCCGACACGAAGCCGCACTTCACAACAATCGCAAAATTTATTTCTTCACTGGATACCGAATGTATCGACCTGTTCACAAGAATATTGGCAGTTTGTTATTCGGAGGGCTTGATCGGCAAAAACATGTTTGCGATAGATGGCTGTAAACTGTCATCGAACTGCTCAAAAGAATGGAGCGGAACAAAAAAAGACATGATGAAAAAAGTAGAAAAGATAAAAGAAGCAATCGACTATCTAGTCAAAAAACACCGGGAAAGTGATGAAACAACTGAAGCACCGGGACAAAGGGAAAAGGAAAAAGAATCAATAAAAAAACTACAATCTAAAGCGGACAAGATTACACAATGGCTCAATGAGAATGATGACAGAGTTGGTGCTCAGGGAAAACCAATTAAGAGCAATATTACAGATAATGAAAGTGCAAAAATGTCCACCAGTCATGGAGTCATCCAGGGATACAACGGAATAGCTGCTGTGGACGACAAGCATCAGACAGTTGTTTGGGCTGAGGCTTTCGGCGATGCGAGTGAATCGGTACATTTACCGGAAATCCTGGATGGAATCAGAAAGAACTGCAGAGAAGCCGAAATCCACAAGGATATCTATAAAAAGGTAACCGTAACAGCAGACTCAGGATTTCATAACGAACGGAACATGGAAAAAATATTCACGGAAAACATAGAAGCATATGTGGCGGACAACCAATTCCGGAAAAGAGATGTACGCTTTGTCGATTACCGCGACCATAAAACGAAAGTGGAGAACTGGAAGCCGGTGAAAAAGAAAAAGTACTTCTCACCGGAAGACTTCCATTTTGACAAGACCAGCGGCAAACTCATTTGTCCCGCAGGAAAAGAGATGTGGCTTAAGTGTAAAAACTTCCAGACCGAGAAAGGTCGATACCAGGGAAAAGCGTACATGGGTCATGTAAAGGATTGCATGGCTTGTTCATTAAGGAAAAAATGCATTCGCAAGGAAACGACGAAGGCAAGACAAGTAGCCATCTTTGATATAGGGTCAAAAATGGTGAAGGTGAATTATACACAGATGATGAAGGATCGGTTTGACAGTGCATCAGGAAGAAGCATCTATTCAAGAAGGATGGGAACAGTTGAACCGGTGTTTGGGCATATCGCTGGAACGAAAGGGTTGAACAGATTTACGTTGAGAAGCAGAAGGAAGGTGAATAATCAATGGCTTCTCTACTGTACGGTGCATAATATCGGGAAGATTCAAAAATATGGGAACCTTTGAAGAGAGACATTGACTATTTGATGATAAAGAAATGGATGTGGTTATTGGTTCCAACAGTATAATGATATGAGTTCATGAAGGTCGGGAATTTGAAAGAGGGATTTTTCTACAGTCTCGTTCACAAGAAAACGAATAACAGTACTAATTTGAAATGATTATAAGAAAACGTATGAGGAATCCGAAATAATCAGTTTAGAACAAATTACAGAAATCTCAGCAGAATATGCTTAAAATAAGTCACGTGCGAATTTCTGCTATCATATGACTGTGTGAACTATCAAAGGCTGTAAGAAGCGGATGTTTTTCGATCATCCTAAAAATCATCCAAAGGACTTTGGACACCCAATTTATTACGTGAGGCGATATGGGTATAGATCATTGTGGTTTTCACGTTCGAGTGCCCCAATAATTCCTGAATTGTCCTGATATCATACCCGGATTCAATCAGATGAGTAGCAAAACTATGCCTAAGAGTATGAATGGAT
>CAYVTJ010000153.1:0-2354 GCA_964454475.1 Microcaldota archaeon
TGACATGCATTCTTGCAGTAGTTTCCAGAAAACCAGGGCTCCTGCAGTCGACAACAGTAATGATTGACCAGAAAGGCATGATAGAAGTGATACAGCACTCGGCTGTGCTGTGGCACAATCTGTTCAACCTCTACCAGGTAATTCTGTCCCACAGCCGGAGCAGGCAATTCTTTTATAAAATGTTTTAATTCATGTTTCTACATGCAATCAATCAAAAGAATGAGAACAGAGAAAAAAAATAAGGACGGTTCAGCAGCTGGAAAAGTGGGCAATCGAATGAAAAAAGTCCTCTCTGCTGTTGCCATGGCAGGCATATTCACATTTGCATCACCAGTGATGGAAAATGAAGCGAAAGCAGAGGGTGGCCGCATTGAACATCCTTGTTCTGATGACGGAGACATTCAATGCACTGTCAATGCTTTGCAGGACACACAGGTGACATTCAATAATGGAGAGGACAAGACTGCCTATCTTGTAATCAGGAGCCAATCAGTACCCATTATCGAGATTGAAGGTCCTGCTGTGATCTCCATGAATTTCTATCCTGCTTTGAATAGTGAAAGATTCAGTGAATCCGATCGTATCATCAGAGAGGTTGAATGCAATGTTGAATCGGATAGCAGAAGTACTGTACGTAGTTTCGAAGAAAGCATAGGCATTTCCCCCCATACCAGCGAAATGGTTGGGGAGGGGATGATCGCTCCAAATATGGTTGTTGGAAATCCAATTAACATGGAAATCGAACTGGAAGAGGGAACACACGAAATATCTGTTCAATCCTATAACGGATTCCTTGAAATATGCAATGTGGGGGAGGTTCCTGAAGATAACGGGCCTGAAGAGGAAGAGCCTGCAGAAGTAGAGCCCCCCCAACCCGAAGAGAGTGGGAATGATGAAACTCAGGATGATGTGGAAGAACCTGTAGCTGAACCAGATATTGAACAGGAACCAGAAGAGGAAGAGCCTATCCGGCAATTGATAGCATTTGATGGAGAAAGAACGGTTTTTGGAACTCTTGGTGATTCGACAAATGTTGATAGGAATTATAGTGAAATCTCAGGAAATATCTGGCTGACGGATATGATTGCAATATCGCCAGGAATCTATTTTTCAACTCATGGTGCAGATCTCTGGACTGAGGAAACCACGACAAGAGCAAGGACCATCTCAACAGACTTGTCTGTTGGTGTCGATCTTAGGATTGAAGAGCATCGGTTCTCCCTGGATGCTCTTATTGGATATCGCTGGACGCCTTTTGATGTAAGGTTTGAATCAGACAGTACAGTATCACGGAATAGAGCCGGGGAATTCGAATATGGGGGAGCTGTAAGCTATGGATATGATGAATTCTTTTTTACACACATTCATGCAGACAGCAATCCTTTCAATCCCTTAAGAGCGAGGTTTGAGGGGGCTATCCCTCTCACATGGGCAAGGGTTGGAGATCATGTGGCTTATCCCGAATTGGGCCTTGAAATAAGTTTGCTAAGATCATTGAAAGCGATTGAAGGAGGTACTGCAGGTGCGCTGGAAATTGGATACAACAACCTGTATATGGGAGTGAATGGACGTGTCCCGACCTACTGGCTTGGGCCTGTTCTGGTTTCTGTTGATCTTGCAGGGGATATCAACATTTCCGAGGAAGGATTCCAATGGGCAGACTTTTCTCTTGGTGGCACCATAGGGGTTGAGCATAATGGATTCGAATTGAATTTTTCAGGCTTGGGCTCGCCAATTACTGGAAGATATTTCTTAACAGCAGATATCTCATATGCAAGATGATCGTTTTGCAGACATCTGTCCTGGTTTGATACAGCAGGATGACAACCTATGCGGTAAAACCAATTATGGATTTTATCTGAATTCAGTTTTTAAACCCATGGTAATGCTCCCTTAATTGGCGGTTTTCCCCGGGACGGTCAGGAGTTCCATTCAGCGTCCTGTCGGAGATGTCTCCTTCAGGCACTGGCTGATGCCCTCAAACATAGAAAGTAAGAATTTGGTTTTTGCCCGCACCCATATGATTCACCGTCTGACATAGGTATTCTCATCAGCAGCCATCTTCAGAAAACCAGGGCTCCTGCAGTCGACAACTGTAATTCTGCGGGAAAATTCTAAACTGCTACCTGTTCCCTAACAGTCTAAGAATATCCTCTCTCGTTGATTTTATGCCCTAAGACGTTAGCAAGGTAACTGGTGTAATTCCGCCCTTTTTTCTTTGCAGATTTGTTCCAAGATGGGATTCTGCAGACAATTGTGTCAGATTAACAAGAGTATTTATGAGGAAAACAAACAGCTACCATAGAAGAATAATCCATTATGAATCCTGAAAAATAAGAAAAAAAGAAGAAGGA
>CAYVTJ010000154.1:0-2265 GCA_964454475.1 Microcaldota archaeon
AGTGACCTGGCGCGAAACCGTTGTTTTTGGCAGAAATTCAACCGTTGTTTTCATTTACCAGGTTTTCAAGAAACTCAATCTGCTTTTGTTGTTTGTCAATTATCTTCTGTTGTTGGTTTATTGTCTTTTTCTGTTCACTGATCATCTCTTGCTGTTTTTCAACAAGTGCAGTGAGCTCCTGCATTTCAGAGCTCATATTTGGTCGCAACCAAAATAGAAAGAGAAAATCTACGAGCTTTTCCTTTTTGCCTGATTTTCAGAGGTAAGCCGGAATGAATTTAAAGTCTTACTGGTTTAAGATGTGAGATAAAAAGTTATATAAATTATCAAAACCAGGGTTAATTATGGTTGATAAACTTATTGATATGGCTCTTTCGCTTGCTTCAAGTATAGATGAACCAATAAATCGCAGCCTGTCCTATAGACGCATTGCCTCAGTCTTTGGAAAGCTGAATCTTGAAAATGAAATGAAGAATGCATATGTTGAGGCCATATCTTCTGCCATGAAAGAACAAGATGAAAATGAAAGAAGTATTATATTGATGGATATCTCGGCAGCCCAAGCTGATGCGGGTCTATTTAAGGAGGCAATTGATACTGCCTCCAATATAACAAATCGCTTTAGGATCGAATCTCTTTCTTTTATTGCATTCAAACAGGCAAGGGCCGGAATGGAAAAAGAAGCGAAAAGAACTCATAAGAATGCCATTAAGTTTGCTACTAATATTTGCCCAAAAAACCTTTCAAATACATCATGTTTACTCTCCTCGTTTGCTTCAAATTTTATCTTCAGATTAGGTACAAGGTGGATACATATTCCGATCCATGATGTTGGGTCATGCAAAAACTGTGGGCCAATTTGGAGATATCTTATTTCGTGGAATAATATTCTTCTCTCTCAAGAGATGGCTGGATTTAGAGATGATGCACAAAAGACATTTAGAAGGATTACTGATATGATTTTAAAGATTAATAATCACTCTCTTAGGGACGAATGTCTTTCGGATTTGGTTAAGGATTTGAACAATGTTGGTTTGAACAAGGATGCCAAAGTGATGACTTCTAAGATTAGGAATCCTTTTATTAGATCAAGAATTCAAAATCAGATTGGAAGAGATTTACGTGATTTTGAGACTATTGAACTTGCTAATTCTTCAGCATCAGAAATAAAAGACGAAAATAAACAACAGATAGCATTTTATGATGTTGCTTATTCTCAGATGAAAGCCGGTTTGTTTGACAAAGCTTTATCAACAGCTTCAAAAATACAAGATGATTACAAGCGTTTCGATAGGTTATGTGACATAGCCTTAGAACAAGTTAGATCTGCAGAAGACAAGAAGGCAGCAGAGGGCATAATGAAAAAAGCCGTTGAGATTGTTTCAAAGATGAATGATGCAAAGTTAGTTTCCATGGCGCAAAGAATACAAGTCCTTATTTATGCTCAGATTGAGTTATTTGAAAAAGCAGCTTCGATAGCTTTGAAAATTAAGGACAATGAAGAACGCTCCAGAGCCCAGTTAGATATCGGAAAAATTCAAGCAGTTTTAATGAGTGCAAAAGATCCAGAAATAGCAAAAAAAGGTTATACCTATTTCAAGAATCGTAATGGCTATGCGCTTATCTCGCTTCTGATGAAAACCACTGATTACACTAAGCCTGCAAAAAAGGCAGCTAAAAAGGCATTTTCTATGGCCATAGTATCTGCAAAAGAGATAAAGAATGAGAATACGCAAGACAACATCCTATTTGAGATTGCTAATGCCCAAAAGCAAGTTGGACTTAGCAAAGAGGCAATATGCACAGCTTCTATGCTGAAAGAAAAGAACTATTTTTCTAAGTTGGAAGATGAAATTAAACTTGAAAAGGCAGTTGAGGTATCTAAAACAACTGGGGAAATTGAAGAGAAGCGAAATGCTGTTAAATCGTTTGAAAAAATAATTGCTAAAACAGCTTTGATAAAGGATTTGTATTCTCGTGTTAATGAGTTAGTGAGAATTGCAAGCATCCAGGCAGAGGCTGGTTTGAATAATGAAATGAAAACAACAATCCAAATGGCAATAGAAACAGCTAGGGAAATAAAAGATGAAATCAGCCGTAGTCAGGTGCAGTATGGAATAATCTTAACGATTACTGATGCGATAGTAAATGTTCCGCTAACACCAAACAACTTGCGAGAAGAATTATTTAGGAAAAAAATGGCTCGATCTTGGGAGTGTAACGTTTTTTGCTGAAACTCGGACATTCGCAATAGCAAATGCCACT
>CAYVTJ010000155.1:0-2229 GCA_964454475.1 Microcaldota archaeon
TTGTGACCAACATTACAATGCTAATTACAGCTCATTTTGAACATCGTGTTGAGGTCAAACAGTTTAATCAGAGCTATTTATGACGCAAAGCCGACTTACCTGTATGTCCCAGGCGGAACCTCTGCTGGTGGAGGTTGGGGGGGTTGTGGTTGTTGCGGCATTTGGGACATTTGCTGCTGCCCCATCACAGGTCTCATTCTGATTTTCATCTTTGATTGTGCCAGGACGAGTACGCCTATTACAATGAGAATTATTCCCAATGAACCTTCGCCAACGCCAGGTATCTCTAGAAAATCGTTTATGAATTTCGATAATCCAAGTAGCAGGAACAGAAATCCGACGATTAGAAACATGTCCGCAGCCATCACGACAGCAGTGGATTTCATCATATTGGGCATATCTTGTTTTTTTCTCTCTTCGCTCATCATTTAACCCCGTCTATGTTATATTGCCGAACCTTTATTCCCGCTTCTTTGAGGAGCCTCAGGGGGGCTTCGGCTATAGGATAATTTAGATTGTAGACAACTTCAGTTATACCTGAGTTTATTATCATTTTAGTGCATATCAAGCAAGGGGAGAATGTGGTGTATATTGTTCCATCCTTGACGCTTATTCCATGATATGCGGCCTGGACAATAGCATTCTCCTCGCCATGGCTACAGAAGCAGTCCTCAAGGTTTTTTCCAGATTCAACAAAGTTATTGCATCTTGGACAACCCCCTTCATCACAATTCCTTGTTCCTCTTGGAGTTCCATTATATCCTGTTGATATTATCCGTTTATCCTTGACGATTATAGCCGCGACCTTCCTTTTTATGCAGTTGCTTCTTGTAGAGACTTGTTTTGCTATTCCCATGAAGTACGCATCCCAGCCCGGTCTCTTCAGCCGGTATTCTTTGGATATTTCGCCCAACATACAGTCTATATTATCATAAAGTTTCTGTAGGTCTTCCGAGTTCTCGATTTTTCGATCCGCCATTGCAAACGTTTCAGCAAGATTTTGTTTTGTTCCCTGCTCATTCTTTAGTTCCAGTCTTTCGATCTTCTGAAAAGCCTCATAACTTTGGGGGTCGGATTCCCTCCCCCGTTCCATCATTCTCTCAAATCTTATTTTGGGAAATGCCGTGATATGGAAAAGCAAGAATCCATGCAGTTTCCTCATCTCATTTACTTCTGCAGGATTTCTGATAGAGTCTACCACATAGTTGCGATCATCCTGAATCTTTCCTGCGGTTTTTTTTGCGAGGATGCCTGGTCCGTATTTTTCTCTAAGCGCATTCCCTTTCAGTATGAGATTATCTCTTGTTATCTCTAAACCTTCTGATTTTGCTTCTTCTCTTATTACATCAGATAATGAGAAATAGTAGAATCCTTTTCGTTTCAGATATTCTGCAACAGTGCCCTTCCCCGCACAATTCTCCCCTGTCAATCCTATTATCATTGGAAATCAGCCCTTCTCTAAATTCGAAAACCCAGTTTCAAATAATACCTGCAATTATGTTTAGTGAACTGTCACTTATTAAATAGGTAACCTTTGACATCGCAAATTTCAAGTCTTCGGAACAGGCCATCATCGAGAGCAATTTCTGGCGGCTTGTCGCTTGAAACAAAATCCTGATGGCATAATCAAATTCCATTATGGACTATGCCCTCAACGTCTATAAAACCACCCACTGTTAAACCCTGCTTTGATACCCAAGTGTTGGATTGGAGCAGGATGTTTTGAAAATCATTCTTTCTTCTTGGGTTTCTCTTTCTTTGTTTTTTTCGCTGAGGCTTTTTTTCCCTCTTTCTCAGTCTTTTTGGCAGTTTCCCCTCCAGGTACAGCCGACAAGATCTTTTTTTCTTTTTTTCTCAGAATCCAGTATGCAAGAACAATCGCGGCCAAAGCAGCTATGATGGCGACATACAACAAATGATCATTCATGATATTCACCTTCCAATCCAAACCTGAATTTCAGATATGATTTATTTTCCCTTGATGTAGACTGTTCACTAATTAGTTAAAATATATTGGTTAGACATATCATCGCATGTCCTACCAGACAACCTCCCAAGCCCATAGGATAAAGTCAGAAAAAGTAAAAGAAGGCTTACAATAGAACCATTTCCCACTATAGAAACAGTACTTGACTGTTCAATTCTCAAATGCCCTTATTAATCTGACACAATTATCTGCAGAATCCCCTCTCGTAAAAAATCTAAAAGTCCTCAAAAAATATCTGAATA
>CAYVTJ010000156.1:0-2195 GCA_964454475.1 Microcaldota archaeon
GGAGATAAGGAACCTTCTAGAGAGTGGCGTCTCAGTATCTGAGGCTGCAAGGATGTTAGGACTAGCAAGATCCACTGTAAGGAACTATGCACAAGCTTCTTCTTATCCTTGGTATGTAAGGGGAAAAAGGATGAAAGCAAGCTGAAACCATATAAGGAATATATCAAGAGTAGACTTGAGAAATATCCCCCCAGTGGAGTGAGAATATACGAGGAAATCAAAGCTCAAGGATATCAAGGTCAGATGACCATCCTTAGAGATTACATCGGAGAGCTAAGGCATGAGAAGGAGTATCACGCAGTCAAAATGTTTGAGACAAATCCAGGTCAACAAGGCCAAGTTGACTGGGGCTATTTTGGAAAAATGCAAACTGATGAAGGAGAGAAGAAGATATATGGCTTCTGTATGATATTAGGATATTCACGGACAAGGTATGTTGAGTTTACCCATCCAATGGACACTACCGTTCTGATAAGGTAACATATTAATGGCTTCAGGTATTATGATGGGCCCCCATGATATTCTCTATGACAATATGAAGCAGGTTGTGTTATAAAGACATATGGATATAATGGTTAGTTTTTGACAATAAGTTACCATTATAATCGAAACCTTTAAAAAGATATTAGAAGTAATTAAATCATGGAAATGAAAGAAGACCAAATCCTAAAAACCCTCGAGGAATGGAATTTCTGGAATCAAAATATTGGCAAATATGTTGGAAACAAACGTAAGTATACAACTCAGATGGAGGGATATTTGAAAGAAAGAGAGATAATTACTCTTTCTGGGCCAAGAAGAGCGGGTAAATCTACAATAATGTATCAGCTTATGCAAAACATTATCCAAAAAGAGGATGTGAAACAAACATTATATGTTAATTTTGAAGATCCATCATTCTTACCATATCTCAAACCGGAGTTATTGGAGAATATATATGATGCATATAGGACAAACATAAACTCTTCAAAAAAAGCATATCTGTTCCTAGATGAAATCCAGAACATAGAAGGGTGGGAAAAATGGGTTCGTTCATATTATGACAAGAAAGAAGATATAAAATTTATTATAAGCGGTTCTTCATCAAAACTTTTGAGTTCGGAATTTTCATCACTCCTTACTGGGAGGTTTGTGAATTTTCAGATATTTCCATTGTCTTTTGCTGAATATCTGGAATTCAAAGAATACAAACTACCAAAAAAAATACTAAAACAAGATATCAGAAAGATTGGTCATTATCTGAAAGAATATATGAAATTTGGTGGGTTTCCAGATATGGCGCTGAAAAAAGAAAATGAGATGAAAACAAAGACTCTTGAGCAATATTTTGAAAGTATGATTATGAGGGACGTAGTGGAAAGGTACAAAATAAGAGATATCCTTTCACTCAAACAGGCAGCGGTTTTTTGCATAACTAATATCTCAAAAGAATTCAGCTTTAATTCACTCAGAAAAAGTTTGAAAATATCCCTAGATACTGCAAAAGACTATGTAACATTTATGGAACAGGCACACATATTTTTTCAGTTGCCATATTTTTCTTATTCATTAAAAGAAGTGATGGCAAGAAACAGAAAAATTTATGCAATTGATGTTGGGCTAAGAAATTCAGTTTCAAAAAGTTTTAGTTCTGACCTAGGAAGATTGGCTGAAAATTTAGTCTATCTAAAGCTAACGCGGGATAATAATGAAATATATTATTGGAAAGGGAAGAACGAAGTTGATTTTATATTAAAAAATAAAACAATGAGAGCAATTAATGTTTGTTACAACAATACTATTCCTGAAAGAGAGATTAAATCACTGATTGAAGCACTTGAAGAATTTAAATTAAAAGAGGGGTGGATAATCACAAATACTAAAGAAGGTGACGAAAAGAAAATGGGAAAAGTAATAAGGTATATTCCTTTGTACAAATTTCTTCTTTCGGACAGTAACAAGTAGCTTCTCCAACGAGCTCTTGATGTAGGTAAGCGATTAAAAAACTACCGATAAAGGCATAAATTTTCTGATTGTAATTATGCTGATCAGAAAATGCCACCAACATATGAGGAGCTTGTTGAAATCAACAAGCATCACCTATTTATTCGCATACAAGGTGATTCGAATGGCCCCTGAAGAAGAAAAAAGAATGGTTTATACTTATTCTCGCCAGTTTCAACCCTGCCCACGCTGATTCTTTGCCTCAAAACTAT
>CAYVTJ010000157.1:0-2191 GCA_964454475.1 Microcaldota archaeon
AGAACTGAGGTGAAAGCGAACCTACACGAGAAGAGAAAATATTAAGCGCTTACCGTCTGACCATCAGCTTTATCAATTAATGCTGTGCTACCTATTGTGAAGGTTACGTTCTGTTTTTTCATTTTGTTCACAAGAAAGATAAAACAGACAACCTTCTTTATTTTAATCTGGCGAAGTCAAGTAATTGATCAAAGTAGGCTCGATCATCAATATTGCCAGTTATTGTTATCTCATATTTTCGGTTGTTAGTCCAAATATTCCCATCACCCATTATAACTCCGCAAAATTCAGAAATGTGTTCCTTCAACCCGAATTCATATCCCATACTCTCAATATCATTTTCAAATCTTTTGTGTTTTTGGAGACATCATTTCCGCAGAATTAAAATACATATTTCACAATTTTTATAAACATTAACTGTTATACTTCCTTTATGAAACAGATCAGATTCAATAAGGAAAAACCCGGAAAAAGATATACTGGCCAAATGACATCTTCCCTTGTCCGCAGCCTCTCTAGGCATGGCGCAATAAACACATTCGCGGAAACTGATGGTATTGATTCCAAAAGATTTGGTCTTAGAAAATCGCCCATCGCAGCAGTTTCTCTGAAAAATCCAGGCCACAGGCTCGAGGTTTTTAGCCAGGGACTGCCTTCATATATTGACAATGAAATGAGCTTATCTACATACTCTCAACTAACAGTTGATTTTTCTATCCCTGCAAAAGAGCAAATACTCAGGATGGCACTATCCGGAAAAGAAGTGGCTTATCATCATGGAAGGAAGCTTCTTGAGATCCGTCTTGCAATGCCTGAGACTGATGATCAAAATGATGTTGCTGATGGCCTTCTAATGGCTGCTGAAAATGTTTCGCAATCAATTGTCTTTGCCGATATGCATATGAGCAGGGAGGCTGTTGAATGGATTGGAGTAATTTCCTTTTATGGCTGGGACAAGCTTGATTCGAAAGATGCAGATCCAAACAATTCTATTCTCTCAACAATGGAAGAAACCCGTCAGGAGGCCATTACTTTTGTGGAAAGAATAATTAGCAATGTAAGGTCTTCGTTCAACTCTGCCATGGACTTCATCGCAGATGCCAAGAGATAAAACAGTATCCTATCCTATAATTTTTGAGTGAGGGGCAGGCGGCTCACGCTGCTTATGCAGTGAGGAAGTTCTGCCCTCCCGAGGATATCTCGCCCTTAAGGGGCTGCAGATGGTACAGAAACGAACCCTCAGGGGATGAAACGAGCATCTGCCATCCATCGACGGAGCAAGGGTTTATCCCGCTCCCTGAATCCGCAAGGATTTGGGGCCCTTTTTACGTGCAAACGGAAAATGGGTAGTATAATGCCGCCCCGGTTTTTCCGGATACACAGAAGGCAGGCTATGCCCCTCACTCATGTCCTATCAATCCATGTTAAGTTCAAGCCTTGCGAATTTTTCGATAACGCCAGGGCCCAATTGCTCATCCTGTCCATACCGTTTTTTCATCAATTCAATATATTATGACAGAGGAAGATCGCAGGTCTTCAGGGAATCTGGATTTTCGGATATTGTCTCTTTTTCCAGGAGAATGATGCCATAGGTGAATGAAGAATTCCTCTTGGTATGATGAGGGCATCAGTCCTATTGGCCAGATTTAGGATTTGGTATGTTGCCGCACAGTCTCTTTTGAATGATGGTTTTGCCAGTAAGCTCAGCCTGAGTTTTGCGGCTTCTAGGCGGTCATCCAAAACCTTTGTGTTTTTAGCTATCCAGTATCCCAGCCCTTCAGTCAGTGTATCTAGCGTAATCCGCTCATGGACTATCTTCAGCTGCCAGGTTCTGCCGAATATTAAGATTTCCCATATCCCCACAACAAGGCTCCGGATTCCCTGATGGATTTGGCATTTGTCTTTTCTTGAAACAGTTCATCCAGCTGGCATATCCTGTGATGGGCCCATATGTTCTTCTTGCGATCCTGCCACATTCCATTATTCTTCCTTCCAGTGTTTTGGCATTTTCATTGATCAGGAGGTCCGTTATCGGACTCAGTTCTCTTACAAGGGTGACTCTCTGTCCGTTCCCTATTTCATCCTCAACATATGATTCTATTGCGTTCCTGAAGAATGGAGTATGGCCAGCATATGGAGGGTTTTGAAAAACCCTGCAAAATGAATAAAATAATTCTCTGATTAGCTCATG
>CAYVTJ010000158.1:0-2118 GCA_964454475.1 Microcaldota archaeon
GTCCTACACCAGTGAAAAAATAATGTGAAATAGGTTTATGTTTATTCGTTATTTGTTTAACAGGAATCCTGATGTATGTCCATTAAAAGGGAACGCCGATCTATGTCTCTCCTGACTTAAGTTTTGCAATAATGTAACGTCCACTTTTATCTTTTAGCTTTAGATTTGAAACATCCTCAAGAAATTTCCTTAGATATTCTCTATCTTTTTTATATGCAGGTGCCGTAAAATAATAATACACCTTGTTATTTGTCTTTTCAATGTATCCATTACGATTGAATAACAGGTCATTTAGTCTTTCTATCCCATTTGAAATGGGTAATTTAGAATGATTTCCTTGACTTAAAAGAAAGAATAGCACGTTTAGGATTCCGGCTCTGATCAATGTCATAAATCCTTGTGCTTCTAATTTTCTTGTCTTTGCTGTCTGAGGTAAAGATTCTCGCTGCTTTTCCCAGGTCATTTCATACTTTTTCTTCTTTGTTTTCCAATGTCGGATGCGCTCATCTAACTGCTTTATCTTTGATGAACTTTGGCGTTTCTTTTTGTCTGCCCCGTATTTTTTTATTCTCTTCTGGCAATTGTTCATTTTCTGTTTGAAATCCTTATCCAGCTTCTTCTTTTTGGGATTCTTTGTATTTATTGCGCCATTTCCAACATTGACATTGAGATCTAGCTCACCAACCAACAGCTTCAGTACATTCTCATTCAATGGCCAACGGGACTTGTAGTCCGACAGAGCAGACCCTGATTCATCAGGTGTCATCGCTGTTGTGGCCAAGACCACCAATTTGTCTTCCAGGCGATAAATGTAAAAGAATCGGTCGTCCTTTTGACGCTTTGTATCATCAGCCCATTCGCCGATTCCATACTTTCCTTTTTCTACCCAATGAATCTGAAAGTCCTCCAGGTCTTTGTATTGGTTCTTATTCAGCATGGTCAAGAGATTGGTTCCTGTATTTTCTGTCAATCGTAGACCAAACTCTGCGCCATTGCATTCTCTGTCCACAATGATCTGCCATTTCTTATCCGTACCCAATACTTTTTGCAACAAACCAATCGCTTCCATCAATCCTTTATTTAGGTGTTCATTCGCTGCTTTGGGCACAAGTGATAAAACATATCCTTCTTCTGAAGTGCATATCACATAATGGGTGCCTGCCATGATTTTCTCGGTAACACTCATTCGTCCTGTCACGGAATAATCATTCGTATAATAGGGTGCACCATGCCCATCTATGTAAATCTTATTTCCCTTTTCCGAGAGTCCCAGTTTATCATTCCAATACTCAAGAAAATCTTCGCTTAGTTGTTCTGTTAATCCTGTCTGATCTTCCAACTGCTTGGTCAATTGTCTGGCTCGCTCTAGGTTCATTTCTTGATATGACAATTGGGAACGGATCCCTTCTTCAAAATTATGGATTCTTGGGTCAAGAGTCATGCCATACAGGGTGTGAAGTAATCTGACAAAGCTATCAGGCCTCCTTGATAGTATAGGGTTGAAATCATTTTGACTTTGTACCTTCAAAAGACAATCCAGAAAGACATCCGTCATTCCCATACTGTCCATGATCTCAATGAAAAAATGGATTCCAATTTGTTCCAATTTTTCCAGTTTAGGTCGGAGTTTTTCAAGGATTTCTGTTCGCTTTCTTTTGTAGTTCTTGTTTGGTCTACCTCGTAAGCGTTTCATCCCAGTTTGAGAAAGCTTTTTGTTAATCCATCGGCACTCTACCTCAATTCCATATTGCTGTTTGAATAGATAAACAATATCTGGACTCCTGATTTCCGGTTCTAATCGTATTAAAACACACATCAAAACATAATGTTCTTTACTTAGTTTCCAACAGTGGCTATATTTCTCATTATAGGGAATACCTATTGTAAAATTATTGTTCATACGAGTAAGGGAAATACATTTTTCCCTTCTCGTCTACTTTTTTCGGAATTCCCTTTTTTATTTCTTCAAATCATAATATGTTGGAAAACTATATCAGGATCCCTGGTTAAAACGAACAAAGACAGAATAAAAGCATTGTTTATTCAACTGTATGAACTTGAACATGAGGAAACATTGATGAAATCGGGAATCCATAGTACCCTTGTGGATGTATTATG
>CAYVTJ010000159.1:0-2097 GCA_964454475.1 Microcaldota archaeon
CTGCAACAACCGCCCCTATTTTTCTTAGGTTCACTTTCATGTTTTTTCACCTTTTGGAAGGCTTCTGAGAGCACAATATGAATGAATTCTTCCGCACAAAAATGCAAGCTAAAAATAATAAAGTTATGGTAAAACAGAAAAAATCTTGTTTGGCAACTAGCAAAGGGATAATGGATCAGCCATCGATATGCCATATCAAATCGCGCTAAGAAGAGAGCATAAGCAAGGATTATAATGCTTCCCGGACAAGTAATTCCGGTGTGATTATGGGACGTTCATCAGTTCGGGCAGAAAGGGAAGAGAAACAAAGCATTCGGGAAAGATTCAATAGATTCTTATCGATGGTCATTGAAAAAGGCAGAACATCCAGCTGGAATATAGATGCAACGGTAATGGAAGAACTGCAGGATTTGGGCCAACGTGCCAGAGATCAAAGAAGTGATTTGGAGAGTGTCCCAGAAAAAATCGGAATTGAACAAAGAGACATAAGCCCTCAGGCAATGGAAGCAGGCCTTGATCTGGCACTTGCATTGGAACAACGAGATGGAGGGGGAATAATGGACTGGGTCAGACAATGACAACGATCCGAACAGGGGTGAGGGCATGGATCTTGCTAATCTTATTGATGAGGAAACACAGAAGACAATAATCGGTACCTGGCATGATATGACTGAAGATGACAAAGGACATTTCATCAATCAGGTTGCCCTTGCCATGAGCATTTGGGGAAGCAATAGAAAAGGCAGGAAGATGGTCGTTGAAGTCTTAAGATTCATGGCCGATAATGGGACCAGCACACTCGCGGATTTTGGGGTATATATAGAAAGAGCTCTCATAGATGATGAAGGTCCAAAAGGCTCTTTGAACAAGATACGCCGTGCCGCGACAGTGATCGAAGGTTATCGTATCAAAAACGCATTGTCTTCAATACCACACCGGGACCTGGGGCTGTGATATGAAGCTCTGCAGGATCTGCAATCAGGCAAACGGAGGCGTGTTCCCTGAAGGGACATGCCATATCTGTGAGAGCAAAATGCCTGATATAGACGAAATGGCCAATAAGGCGGCAGAGTTGCTGGAAAATACTGATTCTACCAATTTTTCGATCTCGACAGCCATACCTAAAGACTGGATGATCAATGAGGATGATGTCTGGGATATACTGATCGGCAGGAGCATCAAGGATTTCCTGAATTCTTATTTTAGCAGGCATATCGAAGAAGCCGCTGGAATGGAATATGTCCCTGATGGCGATTGCAGAGTAATATTCGATATGAGAAGCGGGAAAATAAGCAAGAAAAACAATGACCTCTTCATATTCGGGAGATATAAGAAATACAAGACAGGCATATCCCAAAGCAGATGGACCTGCAGGTCCTGCAACGGAGGGGGATGTGCAAAATGTGAAGGCAGAGGAAGGCGCTATATTTCTATTGAAGAGATCATCGGGAACGTTATGAAAAAACATACAAAAGGAGGGGACTTCTCAATGCATGCATCCGGGAGAGAGGATGTGGATGCGAAAAACACGGCAGGAAGGCCCTTTGTAATGAGGATACGGAATCCAGATGTAAGAAAAATTGATCTCGAAGAGATAAGCTCAGAGATAAATGCTGATGGATGGGTGGGCGTCGAGGACCTCTCCCTTGCCGAGAGGAAAGATGTCGAACTGGTGACCGAATCTCATTTCGATAAAGTGTATCTTGTCGAGGTTGAATCAGATAGAGAGCTGACAAAAGAAGATTCTGGTAAAATCGAATCATTGTCAGGAGTAATCCTTAAACAAAGAACACCGAAAAGAGTTTCCCATAGACGATCCGACATTATAAGAAATAGGAGAATCATGGCATTGGATGTCCTGAATATTGAAGGAAATAAAGCCATGATAAAGATTAAAGCAGAAGCAGGGACATATATAAAAGAACTCATAAGTTCTGATCAGGGAAGAACAAGACCGAGTATTGCAGAAATCCTTGGCATTGGAATCAGATGCACAGAATTGACAGTCTCGGAGATAGAGGACGATTATCTAAAGATGCTCGGTTTCTGATATACACCTATTCTCGCCAGTTTCAACCCTGCTCACGCTGATTCTTT
>CAYVTJ010000160.1:0-2077 GCA_964454475.1 Microcaldota archaeon
TTTGAGGCAAAGAATCAGCGTGAGCAGGGTTGAAACTGGCGAGGTTAAGTATTAACTCAGGTCTGACCATCAGCTTTATCAAAAAAAGACAAAACAGACAACCTTCCTTATTTTAACCTGGCGAAGTCAAGTCACTAACTATGAGCTAACGCTCAATAGATTGCGTGACAATCCTGGGGTAATACTCGTGCATTCATAAATTAGCAGGATAATGAAATTTTCAAAAAGAGAGGAATTAATCCTCTTGAGAACTTATTACAACTACATATTCTTTCTCATACGCTGGTAATTTCCACGGAGTCTGCAACCATTCTCTCTTATTATCGTTCCATTCAAGAGACATTTGCATCACATCACCACTTGGATCACTCATGCGATCCTCAAAAGTGTAGTAGATGTTGACCGCATCCCCTACTAGAGTGGGCTCTGTTTTCTCCACTCTCATCACCAACCAATATCTCCCTGGATCGAGAAGCATTCCATCTACATTCCCATAGTGCCAATTCTTGGATAAAGTGATTTCATCTACTGATACTCTGGACTTGCATAGTGAAACCGGTGAAGGTACTCCCTCCTCATCCTCCCTTATCTCATAAACAAGATAAGAATCTTCAAGGGACATTGAATCGAGCCTCCGTACATAAGCACCCACACTCTCAATATCAACAGGATTCCCTATATCAAAAGATACTGCGAGCCATCTCTTGTTAGACACCTGGTCATAGCTAGTAGCGGAAGTATCAGAACTGCCTAATGGAGCAACATCCCAATTTTCGGCATATATAGTCTCGCCATCGCTCTTTACAGAAAGAGTGTTCGTAGCATCTTCCAAGGCAGGAACATCGAAGTTTAATACAATGGGATCATCACCAAGGACATTCTTCTTTTCCAAGACCTGATCGTTGAAGAGAAGTGTAATCTCCTTATCGCCCGCGCATGTTGCAGTCACAGATAGCCTCACATCCTCGGAAAGCTTCGCTGATTCGAGCATTGAGAAAGTATATCTAGGTTCGCACTCTTCTTCTCCGGTGGGCAGAAGTTCTCCACCTTCTTCATCAGAAACATTCTCATCTTCAGAGATGTTCTCATCTCCAGCATCATCTAACGGTATTTCTTCTACTGGAGCTCCCATACATCCAAATAACAATATCATAGTAAGAAACAGCAATGGTACTGTTTTCATTTCCTCACCTCTCACATGCCTATCGAAGAAAAGGTTTAAAACAGAGAGCTGGATTTTTTATTATTTCCTTAACTCCAGATAACCATCCTTTGGCATATTTGTAATACTCAAGAGAACTACCTCTGGGATCGAAAAATCGGCACATCCTCCACCCTCTCAAAATCGATGAAGAAAGATTTGGCCTCTCCATAGTTCTTCAAAAAATCCGAAATTACCATGATGAACATTCAAAAAACAAATTAAAAACAATTATTCTTCTTCCAGAACATATTCATACCTTCCAGAGAGCTTCTTGGTAGCCTTCTGAAAAGCATCCTTGACGATACCTGCTTTTGATCTGTAAGAATAGACTGTAAAAAGATCGGTCCCTTTATCAAGTCTTGCTGCGCAATCAGATGGCCTTCCAAACGCGCGCCTCATTCCTTTCTGAAGACGATCGGCACCAGCACCAGCGATCATTTTATTCTCCCTAACGACATGGTGAGGATAAACCCTAACATGGAAATAATATGAACCTGGCATTGAAGTTTCTAGCAGTTTGTTCGCTGCTCGACGTGCACTTTCCATAGAGTTATCCCTGATGATGATTTGCTGGAGGCTTCTCATATGAAGCACAAGATTATAATCATCTTTCATAGTGCCCATACGAAACTGATGCAAGTCTTTATGAGGCATTGATGTTATGTAGGATTTCCTGGGTTTCCTCTTCGAATACCTTGTCCATGCAACTTTATCAGGATCTCTGATCGTTTTTGCTGGTCTGATTCCCATAAATTATCAACTCTTTCGAAAAATCATTTTATTTGTGTTACGTTAGCATTATAAATGAATATGTGCCGCCGTAAGCGCTTAATATTTTCTCTTCTCGTGTAGGTTCGCTTTCACCTCAGTTCT
>CAYVTJ010000161.1:0-2055 GCA_964454475.1 Microcaldota archaeon
ATAGAAATCAAAAGCAGGAGTTTAAATCTTAGGTCAGAATTGGAAAGTCAGGTTTGAGGCAAAGAATCAGCGTGAGCAGGGTTGAAACTGGCGAGAATAAGTTATAAGTCGCCCTTGCAGGGATTCGAACCCTGGCATCAGGCTCCGGAAGCCTGTGTCCTATCCAAGCTAGACTACAAGGGCTAATCAGAATGAGCTTTTCTTGATCATTTTCTTGATTGAGAAAAAAAGATCCTTCTCTTCTTGCGAAAGCATATCCTTCTGTGCTTCCCACCTCTCGATCTCTTCATTTCTCATATGAACATAGAGATAGTCACCCTCACAAATATCCCTGCCAAAGGTTATGTTGTCGCAGGCTATCGCAACCTGTTTGCCTCTCTCGGCCATACCAATCTTCTCTTTTTCATCTTGGATCCCTTTGATCTCTGTTATCGGGCTTCCGTCCTTCTTCATCAATCGATATCCGTTTTTAATTCGTCCTGTGATGACTTCAATTCCGACAATGCATGGCTTTGATACCCTAAAACAACACCCATCCAGGACTTTTACCTTTCCAGGATATGGGAATTTCTCCTTCATCTCCTTGCGTTCGTCCCCCTTTATCCTGTCCAACCATTCCTGATAGGATTCAAGAGCACGATATATCACATCGCTCCATATAATCTTTATCCCGGAACCAAGGCTTTCCTTCTGTGCTTCCTCAAGAATCCTCACATTGAATCCGATCACGACTCCCAGATATTTGTTCTCTTCTCTTACCACCTTTGCAGATAGGACATCCCGCTTGCTTATCTTTCCCACACCTGCAGATTTGACAGGTATATTTGCATTCTTCAGGAGAGACATCAAGGCTTCCAGTGATCCGAGACTATCCGCTTTTACGACAACACCACTGCCTTCACGATCTTTCAAGAAGTCGCTGAATCTAGCTTCTATCTTTCCTTTTTCTGCCTCGAAATCTCCTACTGTTTCTATTGGAGATCCTGGAACGGCCCTATCAAGCCCTGGTGCAAAGATCTTGACACCTGCCGCAGCCGCAATCTTATCAACATTTACGAATCTCTCAGTTCCTCCCCCCATATTCGGTTCAAGAAGCCCTCTGATTCTGGTCTTCTGAACACCGCATGTTGTAAGGAACATTATCTCATCATTCTTCCTCATCACTCCTTCGTACAATATGATATCGATCGTGCTCCCGAGCCCTCTCTCTTCTTTTACCTCTATTATGCTTCCTTTTCCTCTTCCTTGTTCTTCCATCTCCAGTTTCCCTTCCAGGAATTTCTGGCTCAGACCTGCTATCAGCACTATGAGATCTGATAATCCCTCCCTGTTCTTCCCGCTTGTCGGGATTATCCCTATAACTCTGGAGAAATCGGAGACACGGTCGTACCTGTCACAATCAAAACCATATTTTGATATCTCGCCCATCAGTTCATAGAGCTTTTCATCAAGCCTTTGTTGTATGTGCTTGGGTTGTTTAGACAGGGATAATAGGAAGGATTCATTTTCATAGCTTTTCCAGCCTCCCAGTTGATCTATTTTATTCGCAACTACAACAAAAGGCGTCTTGTATTGCTTGAGGATCTTTATGCTTTCGATGGTCTGGGGTTTGAAGCCTTCTGTTACATCGACCACGAGAATCGCGATGTCTGCTATGCTTCCCCCCCTCTCGCGGAGATTCGTGAATGCTTCATGGCCAGGGGTATCGATGAACAATAGCCCAGGGATTGTCAGATGCAGCCTCATCTTCTGCGCCATCTCCCCGGACACAGAATCGATCGTTTCTTTCTTGACATAACTCGCCCCAATCATCTGGGTAATCCCGCCAGCTTCCTTGGCGGCAACACTCGTACCTCTGATCGCATCGAGAATCGTGGATTTTCCATGATCGACATGTCCCAAAACAGCAACAATAGGTGAACGTACCAGCATAGAAACCACCGAAGAAATCGCAGATACTTATCTTTGTTATAATTATATTATAAATCTATATCCAATCAAGTAACACTTCAAATTTTTTCTACGCCGTTGATTTTCTCTTCTACGACGTTCCTC
>CAYVTJ010000162.1:0-2004 GCA_964454475.1 Microcaldota archaeon
TCAAGAAGTTGAGGAAGACTACATTGGTCCTTTCATTTCTGGTCATAAGGAAATGCATACCACTGATAAACTGGAACAGGAGCGTGTTACAAAAGGATTCAGTGAGCGAGAACGACTATTTGAGCGAAAAAAGATAACCAAACTTTTGAGCAAACCTTGTGGTTGTGGAAATAATTGTCAAGAAAAGTTCACAGTTAGCGAAATTCTGGACGCACGTGAAGATTTCAGACAGATGTCTAGGGCAGAGCAACATAGTTTTATTATCGGGAAGCTTCAATCGTTCATACACGACACTGCACAGTCTAAATCCGCCCGCACATCCCAATCGCGACAGAGGCAACGATTCGACTATTGCATCACTGCGGATCGCCCGGTTTGCCGGAAATTTTTCCTCCTGTACTATGGCGAATCCATCGATAGGTTGAAAAGACGGCAAAGGTACCTGATTGAGACAGGAACGGCGCCCCCTTCTCACGGAAACACGGGCAAGAAACCGAAACACGCTTGCTCAAAAGAAGCCATTGATGCGGTTTTGAGTTTCATTTTGAACTTCACCGCTATCCATGGTCTTCCCGATCCAGGTCGAGATTTGAGGGCCGGCAAGGGCAATCTGACCATCTACCTGCCCACAATAATGAATTACATGGCAATTCACAGGATCTACCGAAAGAGCATGGAAGATAGCAACGGACGGGTAGTCGAGTATCATACTTTCAGGAGGTTATGGGTTGATAATTTTCCCCACATAGTATTCTCAAAAACTAAGAGCGATTTGTGTATGACGTGCGAAGAGCACAAGAAGCAGATCAACATTACAGTGGCAGCAGGTACTGAAGAAGAAAAACTTGAAGCTATCGAGAAGGCGAGGGAACACTTGCTTTCTGCCATGAAAGAGCGGAATCATTATCGTCAATGCATTGAGGTCTCTAAGCAATCCTATTCTGCATTGATGAAGGACAAGGAGCAACAGGGTAAACCAGATACAATGCACTATTCTTGGGACTTCGCACAGCAAGTGCATTACCCATACGAAGATCATCAAGTTGGTCCTATCTACTTCAAAACGCCCAGGGTTGCGCAATTATTCGGTGTCTGCTGTGAAGCCTTACCACGCCAAGTCAACTATCTGATTGATGAAGCTGATTTCCCAGGCAAAGGAGCTGATACAGTAATTTCTATGCTGCATCATTTTTTTGCGTACTATGGTCTCGGAGAACGACACCTGCTGTTAACCGCTGACAACTGTACGGGTCAGAACAAGAACAATGCTGTTTTACAGTATTTTCTGTATAGAACGATACTCGGTCTACACGCTAAAATAGACTGGTCTTTCATGTTGGTAGGACATACCAAATTCTCGCCGGATGCCTATTTCGGGCTAATAAAAAAGAAATATAGACGTTCTAAAACATATACCTACAGACAACTTATCGACATCATAAACGCCTCCACAGTTAGAGATTGCAATGTCTGCCACCCTTACAGAAACGATAACGGGAGTGCCGGTTTTAGATACCGTTCGTGGGGCAAATGGTTGGCAAAGTATTTTCGTAAACTGCCTGGGATAAGCGAGTACCACCACTTTTCTATGGATGCCGGTAATCCTGGGGTAGTCACAGTGAAACGCCATTTTGACTCTGAGGAAAAAACCTTTAAACTGTTGAAGAAAACCGCCGACTTCTCGACTCTGACAGATAGTTCTATTCTCCCCAAGGAAATAGTCCCAGCAGGGTTATCCCCGGAACGTCAGTGGTATTTGTATGACAAGATTCGGGAACACATCCCCGATTCTGCGGACAAGGACGAAACAGCACCATTGCCAAATGTTGAACGACCTGTCAAAAAAGCAGAATAATCCATAACAAATCAACTCGTTATTTTCAGTTAAATTTGCTGACGGGAATCAGATCCCTTTTTCACCTTAAGGTAGGTTTTGTCAGCTCACACGCCATATCATCAAGCGAAATCCGCTATCTTGGAGAGAAATTTATTGCGTATCTGACT
>CAYVTJ010000163.1:0-2001 GCA_964454475.1 Microcaldota archaeon
AAAGTAGACTGTCCAAAAGAATATCTGGGAAAAGAGGTCTATTTGGTTATCCTGGAGGATTAATTTTGACGCAAAGCCCATCTTAAGTGCAACATTTTTATTCTTGGTCATGGAATCTCTCTCATGAAAGTCAGTCTAATCAAAAGCGGTGCAGATAGTATCAAGGATGACCTTCTTGCTTTCCTTGTTTTTGAAGGTGGGAAGATACCCAAGGAAGCGGCCCCCTTTGTCAAGGATTTATCAAAGAAGCAATTCGAAGGAAAGGAATCCCAGACCTATCATACGTCGACCCTGGGAAACGCAAAATTCAAATCAATTCTTCTTGTCGGACTTGGTAAAACCAAGGATTTCGAAAAGGATATCCTGAGAAGGGCAGCCGCAGAGGTGGTGAAGAGATGTCACAGTATGAGGATGAAGACTGCCTCCATTGTCCTCCCAAATCCGGAAGAGACCGAACCAAAGGAAGCGATATCTGCGATAGCCGAGGGCGCTATCCTTTCTGCATATAAGTTCAGGAAATACAAAACAGATGAAAATAATGATTTCAAGATGAAAAGATTAGGGATAGTCACCATGGAGCATGCCTCTGAGAAGGATGCTTTGAACAGAGCGATAATCATGGCAGAAGCCCAGAATTATTCCAGGATGATCGATGAAGAGCCGGCCAACATCATGACTCCTTCAAGAATCGCAGAGGAGGCAAAGAAGCTATCAGAAGAAACCGGCCTCTCCCTTACGGTTTTCGATAAGAAGGACCTTGAGAAAAGGAAGATGAACGGAATTCTGGCCGTGGGAATGGGGAGCAGTGAGGAGCCCAGGCTCATTATTCTTGAACATAATAAGGGGAGAAGGAAACTTCCTCTTTATGCTGTTGTCGGCAAAGGAGTAACCTTTGATTCAGGTGGGATATCCATAAAACCATCCAAGAATATGCATGAGATGAAGTATGATAAATCGGGGGCTATCACTGTTCTGGGCATAATGAAAGCTGCAGCAAATCTCAAGCTTCCAATCAGGCTGGTCGGGCTTATGCCATGTGTGGAGAATATGCCATCACAAAGAGCGCAGAGGCCTGGAGATATAATAAAGATGTATAACGGAAAGACGGTTGAGGTATTGAACACCGATGCAGAGGGAAGGTTGATACTGGCTGATGCCCTTGCCTATGCCGCTAAGATGAAGCCCAAGGCAGTGGTAGATCTTGCGACTCTCACAGGAGCTATGGTTGTGGCATTGGGGAGCCATGCGATAGGGTGTTTCTCAAATGATGATGATCTTGCAGGTACACTTGTCGATGCAGGTTTTTGTACTCATGAAAGAGTCTGGCGTATGCCGATCTGGAAGGAATACGGCAGGATGATGGAATCCGATTTCGCAGATCTGAAGAACATCAGTGGAACTGGTGAAGCGGGGTCCATTACTGCGGCGATGTTCCTCAAGAACTTTACCGGGGATGCCAAATGGGCGCATCTCGATATTGCAGGGGTGGGGTGGCTTACTCGCGACCATCCATATCTCTCCAAAGGAGCGACAGGTATTGGAGTGAGACTTGTCACTGAAAGCTTGTCCAACATGCCATAACCGATTTCCAAGGCAGATCTGCCTATCAAAGATTCATTCTTTTCCTGATTTTTTCAGGAATTCCATCTTCTGCGATCATTGTGGCAGGAAGCATAAGGATGGAGAAGAAGCGAACATTATTCCATATGCGAGCGACACTCCCAAGTCACTAACCTGACTTCGCCAGATTAGAATAAAGAAGGTTGTCTGTTTTGTCTTTTTGGGCTATAAAATGAAAGTCCTCAAAAATATGTAAGAATTTAATTTTTGCCCGCACCCATATGCTTCATCGTCTGATATGGGTATTCTTATCAGCAGTCGTCTCCAGAAAACCAAGGCTCCTGCAGTCGACAATTGTGATTCTACGGGAAAATTTTAAATTGATACAGGTATTTCATATCTGACTGTTTCTGGTTCTGAAAGTATGATCTTGATGACTGT
>CAYVTJ010000164.1:0-1983 GCA_964454475.1 Microcaldota archaeon
GTACAGTATCGAGTAATCACAGCAGATATGACAGTCATTTGCCCCTCTTGTAATTGTTACCAGTTGTATGTTGTTCAATGCGAAGTAGTTGACGCTGGGCGTGCTAACGCTTGAAATTACGCGATTGCGGGCGGGCAAATGTCGCTACAATTACCCATTTCTCTGCCAGCAAATAACCGTTGTAAAAACGGGCGGTAGCAATTCGCGTACATTGATTTGTTGGGCGGAGACACTGCCCACCACCCGATGCCTACCGAAAGCAAACTCAAGTGTAGATCAAAGCCTTCTGGCAGGATCCGAATCCATTAGATTATTTTGTTCAGCCCACTCCCGCAGTAGGTTTATCATTTCTTTGCTAATTCTGCTTTCATACAGGCCAACATTCTTTTCCCAATTAGTAAAATCACCTGCAAATTCAATATTCTGCTTTTGTTCTTCAATTATAGCATCGTTTATTTCATTTTCCGACAAGTTCGGCAGGCTACTAAACCAGTTCATTATGTGTTTTACTTCCTTATCATTTTTAGATAGTTCTTCAATAAACTGTTTTTGCTCAACCGGTATGAATGAAAAGATTGCTTCCATTTCATCTCCAAACCCACCCCCGAACTGAGGTATTTTGCTAAACACTCCAAATTTGGAGAGAAGAAAGTCGGTCGAATATCTTAAGCACATTGTTGGAAACTTAAGCAAATGTAGTATCTCAAGAATTTTAACAATTTGCTTGAATTTTTGAATCCAAATTTTAAAATTTTCAAACTTATCTTGTCCTTTAATAGTTCTTTGGATTTCTCCGAAATTTGAATGCCATATTCCTTTTGTATGAACAAAATCAGATAGAAAGCCTAAATCCTTTATCTCTTGTATTAAACCATATTTTTTATCAAATTCTGCTATGTTCTGATTTTTTTTCAAAGTACTCCAAAAATCTTTGTTTTTGTAAGGGGTATCAAGTTCAGAGGATAGCCATTTTTTAAATTTCGCGCTTTCTTTTCCAATAATTGACCAATAGATAGAAAGTAGTCCAACCTCAAACCCAATTCTCAAGCTTATCATTGCCTGCTTATAAAAACCATATTTCATTAATTCATAAGAAATCTCCAACTCTTCAAAGCTTTCTGCAATCGAAAAACCTTCACCAGAGAAAAAGTCTGGAACATCCCGAGCAGGGAAATTTTGTGAAATTAAAAAAATTGAACTGAGTCCAGATTCGATATCAGATTTCAATTTATTTTCTTCTTCAAATTCCGAAATCTGCTCATAATGCTTAGTTGTTTGACTATATGACTTTTTAATAACTCTCATTTTGCATTAATTATCAAGAACCAACGTGTAAACTCACTGTCTTTAGCGCTTCATTTCAATAGGATAAATACAATTGCGTTTATATCCGCCCAACGCCCCACTTAACGGGACGCCGACTATTAACGCCAACATTGTACGCCATACTAACCTGGAAAATTAACCCCCAATCTTGAGCGAACGATGATTAGGCGTTCCCGTTGAAGTGGCTTGTTAGGCGAATTTAAAGCCAAAACTGCGCCAACCGATGAATACACCACCCCAAAACCCCTTGCAAACAAAACCCGCGATGCTGCCTTTACCCCAACTTTGCCTGAACGATAGCGGCAATTTGCGGACCTCCTTACGAGTGAAAATGCACAAGGCCGACCTCACCGGCGAAACCAACTTCAATTGAACAAAGGCTTTGTGCTAGTGCTAATCCTTACGATTTCAAGCCGGCCTCTCTCCGGCGCACTTTTGCGACCGACGTCACGGCCAGACTTCGCTGCAAATAAAACCGGGCGCAAAGGTGCGCCGCTTCGCCAGGTTGTGGCTAAAATCACCGCCGAAAATCACCAAAAACCAACCGCAAAATATTATCGACTTTGCAAAGCAGCAAGGTTGCTCCCACCTAAAACCTGCGCCACGCAGCGAAAATATTTACCTCGACTACAACCAAAAATTTTCAAACCCCAACCA
>CAYVTJ010000165.1:0-1975 GCA_964454475.1 Microcaldota archaeon
GCCCAAAAAGACAAAACAGACGGCCTTCTTTATTTTAATCTGGCGAAGTCAAGTTTTTACGTCGGCTTCAGTTGGCAACAAATATTTCTTGTTAGATTGTTCTACCATACTTTGATATTAGGTCGATTGTGTTAAATCCTTTGCCAGCCCCATCTCGTAAATCTTCTTCATCATGAAGTCCTTGAACTCCCCATCCTCCATGAGCTTATTCATCATATTGTCGCTTGCCTTTCTCTCCTTTTCAATCTCGGCAATCACATTCTCTCCAAGGGGCAAACCGCACCTGTTGCAGAACTTCGACACAGGAGAATTATTGGCCTTGCATCTTTGGCAGCACTGGACCTTTATCTTATCCTCCTTTTCGCTCTCTTCATGAGCCATCCCCTGAAGCTTCAAAAGGGCATTATCGACGTCACGACCAGACAAGTGAACATAGGTTGAAGCCATTTCCGAACCCTGTACCCATCCGAAGTACTCCTTCATCTGCGCCTCCGTGAGCTTCCCTGCAAGGACGGTTGCCCTCGAGTGGCGGAAAAGATGCGGGTGGATATGCTTCTTTAGTCCGGCCTTCTTTGCAAGTCTGCGAAGCAGTTCATAGACTGACCTGTGATCCATGCACAATATATAGTTGTGCAACTTCTTGTTTGCAGACCTTGGAGGCCATAGAGGAGCCTTGGGATCACTGGCCTTTCTGTAGACATCTATCCATGAGGCAAGAGCAGGAGCTGAGCTAATTACCCTTACTCTTCTATCACCTGTTTTCCCAGTTACTCTGAGGACTGCTCCGTATTGGTCAAATTTGACATTCTGCATCTTCAGTGATAGAAGCTCTCCAATACGACAGCCTGATTCATATAAAACAAGGACAATGGCCTTATCCCTGGGATGCTCGGCAGCCTCAACCAACTGCATAACCTCATCCTCTGTGATGAGATCCTCAGGTAGCTTATTCCTTTCATTTCTGAGTTTCGGCTTTAGCCATTTTACCTCTTCGGGCACTGTCTCGTCATTGCCCTTGAGCCATTTATAGAATAGTTTCAGGACTATCTTGTAGTCATATTTCGTATGCTCGGAATACCTTCGATTAGTTTCAAGATTCCCGATCATTGTTATGATGTCGTCCTTTGTGGCCTCATCAAACGGCTTATTCAGCCAGATGGCCATATTTCTCA
Organism: Microcaldota archaeon; assembly: GCA_964454475.1. Classification (GTDB taxonomy): domain Archaea; phylum Micrarchaeota; class Micrarchaeia; order Anstonellales; family Bilamarchaeaceae; genus CAYVTJ01. Next base: position 1,173 of record CAYVTJ010000165.1, read on the forward strand.
TGCAATAGACGACCTTAGCCACCCTGCCATGCCCTGAACCTCTGGCTAGCCTTGTCTTAGAAAAAGAGACAATCAGCTGCTTATTCTTCTCTCCAACCTTGGAATCCTTCTCCATATTTGCAATCGCCTTCTCAAGGCGCCGCGGATAGTTATACAACCCGAATACATCCATACCTTTTTCATCTCCGGTACGAGGTTTTGAACGGCAGACCGTTCAAAATTCCCGATGCATTTTGCATCAGGAAGACTCATTTCGGGGTTCCGCACATGCTGAAAAAAGCAGCATTGAACCATCAAATTGCCCCACATATTTACGCTTTTTAGGGCAATTTAATGGCTCGTGCGCAATTGGACAGAATACTGTCCAATCGCTGCTGACCTGAGGCCAGCTTGGAGTGCAGGAGGAAGGATTCGAACCTTCGAAGGCACTAAACCAACAGATTTCCCTTTCCGCTCTCGGAAAAGGAAGAGAAGCGGGACCTTGAGTCTGTCGCGTTTGACCGCTCCGCCACTCCTGCAGATATCAGGTATTGTTGTTCTAAGATTCTGAGATGGTTTTTTTCAATCTCGTTAGGAAGTTATACTTGATCTAAACAACCTATCCGAGATTGATTCATGATTTTGATACTTGAATCCATACTCAGGGTTCGGATGTTCAATACGTCAACACCTAATTGAATTGTATTGTGGATGAGATGGAGTCTTCCACGAGATGTATTAATCACCTAAGAATAAATAACTATTGATCTTTTGGGCTTTGCGTCAAAACCAAATCTGAAGAAAAAAAGTAACTAACTTGCTCA
>CAYVTJ010000166.1:0-1971 GCA_964454475.1 Microcaldota archaeon
TCAGATATTTTTTGAGGGCTTTCATTTTATAGCCCAAAAAGATAAAACAGACAACCTTCCTTATTTTAATCTGGCGAAGTCAAGTTATAAACCTTCATTTGAAAAAAGCTCCTCGTGCTCCGTATGTATGGGGTGAATCTTTTTTGCGCCAACCCCTTCGATCATGCCGAAAATCTCCTCCATTGATGCATGTCCTGATGCATGTAGCTGGTAGCGCTTGAGATTGAAGTGGTTTAGCCAGTTCTGGAGGACTACATCCGACAGCTGGCTTAGAGGATCTTCCTGGAAAGGCTCACTCATAGAGTGAATGAAATCTCCGCCATCCGGTTTTATATCTATCAACTCGGTCAATGTGTAAAAATCGATCTCCAGGATGCATTCGTTTTGCCTGCGCGCTACATACTTGCTGTTTACGCATTTTGTTATGAGTTCTCTTTCCCACTCATAGTAGATTTTCTTTCTCCTTCCGTAAATTTTTATGTTCTCATCAGAAAGAGGATCCGGAAGCTTGAGATGTTGATCCCCAGAGAGTGCTTTTAGAAGGTGGGCTGTCTTTATTGATATGATCAGTTCTTTCCCGCTTTTCTTTGCAATATCATAAAATGTCCGAAATCGGTCAAGATCTTTTGGGTATCTGCTTGTAACAATTGCATCAGAGGCATTCGAGACAACCTCTTCGCATTTGCTTCTCACTTCGGCCTCGGACATATAGCTTCTGTTGTCTTTCTTTTTTGGTGCAACTCTGGTTCCCTCGATTATAAAAACATCTGATCCTTCGGCCTTTTTGAGGAATTCTTCAGTCATATCTGCCCTTGGCCCATGTGCCCGGAGGTCTCCAGAGTATGCAATAGTCCCTTCGCTCGTCTCAATAATGTAGCCGTATGCTCCTGGAACCGAGTGGTCGACATGTATGGGAGTAACTTTCATGCCACCGCATTCGATTTCTTTGCCGCTTGTGAAGGTATTTACCTTGAGCATCGAAGTGGTATTGGTTGGATATGCGGTGGTTTTTTCGGATGACTGGAGAATCTTCTTGGTTGATTCGCCCATAAATACTGGAATCTCAGGATGAAGGTATTTCAGGTGGGCAACATGATCGAAATGGGCATGGGTGATGAACACTCCATCATATTCTGCTGGCCCGAACTCAATGTCTGTGTGCTCGATTGCTGATTTGTTGTAAAGCCCTTTTATTTTTGGAATAAGATCGAATTCAAAAAAGTCACGAAGGCCGAATCTTGTCCTTGGAAAAAGATATGAAAAATTCACAAAATAATCATCAAGCTTGTTGAATGACTGGCCAAAATCCAGGAAAATCTTCCCTTCCTTGTCTTCAACAAGTATCTTGTTTCCGCCAATCTCGTTTTTTCCGCCAAGAATCGAAATATTCATATCAGGAATCTCTCAGGACAATTATTAAATTCAATCTTTTTGTGGATGATTGGTAGCAGTAATATGGGGATCAGATGGCCTATCGAATGAGAAGTAAATCTTGATACATGAAAAAACATAGTTTTGGCTTGATAGAGAAAAAGTAGAAAATATTACAATGAAAGCTAAAGCAATTTTGCAAGTTTCTTTATGTCTTTGTTCGCTACATGGGTGTAAATCTGTGTGGTTTTCAAATCTTTATGTCCTAGCAGTTGTTGGATATATCTTATATCTGCACCAGATTCAAGCAGATGTGTGGCAAAACTATGTCTTAATGTGTGGGGAGTTATGTTCTTTTTGATTCCTGCTTTTCTTGAAACAGATTTTATAATTTGTTGAATTGTTCTTTTGTTGTATTTTGCATTTCTTTGAGAAATAAATATTAGACCTGATTCTTTGATGCCGAATATTTTCAGGGTATTTGTTAATCTCTTATGGAGAAATATAATTCTCTGCCTATCACCCTTTGCCATCTTTAGATGAATGTCTGGAGTGAACCCCTATTTGTAGACAACCAGTTAAGCCACATTACTGTTTAAA
>CAYVTJ010000167.1:0-1965 GCA_964454475.1 Microcaldota archaeon
CGCTAACGCAATATCTATAGGCGAAAGTGTTTCAAATGTCTTATCATACCATGCAGACAACTCTATTCCATACTGTTTCGCTGTTTCTAATTCACCGCACAAAAGCAAACTTTGAAAGCGCGTGGCATTGACGGTCACAAGACTTTCCAATATAAATACGCAGAAATCAAGAGGATAGGCTTCTTCTAACAAAATATTCGGGGTGATTTGAGTCCCCGAAAAAAGATGGCGATAATAATGATCTTCTTCAAGTAATTGATCTGAAATCTTCCTCCATATTGTAAATTTATCTTGTTTGTTCCATGCCTCTTCCCCTAATGCTAACAGTGAGGTCAATTTTGCAATTTTTTGGACACGATGATGGTCGTCGAGCCGACCAATGGCTTTCTCAATATGGGTCATTTTCTCACTGATGCTATTGAGCCTGTCGTTGAGTCCATTCAGTTTACGATTAACCATTGTGAACCCAACAACACTCACACCAATTCCGACAACTGATGCGGCTAACGCTGCCCCACTTAGTAGTTGTAGTCCTGAGAGCATATTTTTCACCTGTTCTAACTGGATGTTTGCCGTCAACGATGAGGCTAAATTTCCTGAATCAAGAAACATTGAGGCAGGATTTGGGATGAGTTGTTGTAATGGGGATGCTTCTTGAACGTGTCCCACAATGCGGTTTCCTCGTATCAATAATGTGCCAAATCGCTTCACACTGCCCGTAGCAATTTCTGCTGCCCATTGATTTGGAATAACAAACGGAATTGTTTCAATCATACGTTCACCTGCTGTAATATTGTTTGAGATGTCTGTTCAATACTGTTCTGAAGTTGTCGATTTAATGATGGATAGTGTTGTTTCTCATGTTCATATCCTTTGCCAATGAGGGCATCACGGATCTTTGGGAGAAAAATATTTGTAAACCGAGTTACGATTTGTGTTTTGAGTTGTGACAGTTTCACCACTCCTAAAAAACTTAAAGCTCCACCAACAACAAGTCCACCTATTAAAAGCGGCCAATTAATCATCGTAAAGAGCCACAGAAATGTTGAGATGCTAAACACGACTCCAGCCACCATTGTTCCAATACCTGCAATCACGGCCACAAGAGGAGCGAGTAGGTCTGTTGTTAATGAGCTTCCCCCGGCTTCTAACTGTCCATGACGAAAATTAGTCGTCTGTTCAATCGTATGTGTAACAATGTGCGCTAATTCCTGTTGAGCGTGTTGCATGAGAGATTCTGTATGTTGTTTAACCCAATCAATAATTTCTGGTTCTAAGATTTCTTTTGTAAATTTTTTAGGCCCCCCTTTGAGCATATCAATCGCCTTCTGATCCACCACCTCTTTCAAGCGTGATTCCAATTGAGGAAATGCACTCGTTAAGACTTCATCGATCTGAGTCTTATATTCATCTTTCCACCGTAAGACTTGAAGACGCAACATTGGCTCTCTCAGATTGAGAGCAAGAGAGGTTTGCTGTTTTAGAACTTGCTGAGGAAATGTCTCTTGAAGATACGTTGCAACGGCCTGTTGGACATCATGTGTTGTCATCCCGATTTTTATGGCAAACGATTCTAATAATTCCTGTTCATCAGGAGAAACCTCTCCATCACTACAGGCAGCCTGGAGCAATAATTTATACAAACCTCTCTTGTCCTTCGGATCAGTTGGGATATGAACCTCTCGGTTGCCCTGTTTTGCTTCTGCAAGTATGTGTGATACTGATTCTTTTGACACATTGAGCCGTTTACAGAGATTCACTAAAAAATGCTTCTCTTGCTGGACAATTTTCCCATCCGCAACCAGTATACTAACAATTGAACGAATAATATCCAGTTTTTTCATATCCTTGTTTCACCTTAGATTACGTTACCTGTTTATGAAGTACATTGTATTGACGACGCTCCTCGTTAACAGTGATTATTATGCGGACAAACCTTCCTGAAAAACGGCTCGTCCCCTATCG
>CAYVTJ010000168.1:0-1959 GCA_964454475.1 Microcaldota archaeon
AGGAACGTCGTAGAAGAGAAAATCAACGGCGTAGAAAAAATTTGAAGTGTTACCTGGCGAAGTCAAGTATTAATACTTATCCGAACAGATATCAGACTCATGCTCATCCTAATATGCGGTCTTCCGGGAACAGGGAAGACATACCTCTCTGGTAAGCTCTCAAAGAAAGCGAATATCGTCCACCTCAGCAGTGATTCAATTCGCAGGAAAACCATCAAGGAGAGGACATATTCTGAGGAAGAAAAGGCAAAAATATATAATCTGATGAGAAAAGAAGCCGCAGATTTGACCCGAAATGGTAAGGATGTCGTCCTGGATGCTACTTTCTATCAAGAACGATATAGGCAGATGTTTTATGATTTAGCATCAGAGAAAGAGTCTATTATCAAGACAATCAGGTGCAGTCTTGACGAGGAATCGGTCAGGAGAAGGCTTAAGGAGCGCGGCAGAAAGGAGAGTCAGAGCGAAGCGGATTATGAGGTATACAAGCAGTTGAAAGATAGCTTTGAACCCATAAAAAGAAATCATTTAATTCTAGATATGTCTCTTCCTGATGAAACCCTTTTGAGAGAAGTAATGGAATACATCGAAAAGTGATCATCATGGAAAAAGCACAGGTTGAGAGGTTGTCATCTTCGCTGGATGCAGAAATTATTGAGACCCATATATCCTGGGTACTTTTGGTTGAAAAATGTGCTTATAAGATCAAAAGACCGGTAAAATTTTCATTCCTTGATTTCTCCACACTTGATCTAAGAAAACATTTCTGCCACGAGGAAGTCAGATTGAACAGCAGGCTTTCGCCTGAAGTCTATCTCGATGTCGAGGGTGTGTGTGAAAGGAATGAGAACATATCCTTAGGAGAAGGAAGGAAGACGATAGATTATGCGGTCAAGATGAAGCGATTGCCTCAGGACAAGCGCATGGATGTAATGCTTAAAAAAGATAAAGTAAAACGCAGGGACATTGAACAAATAGCTGATATAATCTTTGGATTCCACAAGGATGTGAAGACGATAACTGATAAAAAATATGGTTCTCCCGAAATAGTATTGGAGCAGATAATGGATCTGGGGAATTTCAGACAAGTAATTGATGATGCTTGTGGTCTTGGGGACGAGGTCGACTTTCTGCTCCAGGAATCAAGATGCTTCATCGTGAAGAATAAAGACCTGTTCTGGAAAAGGCAGGAAAAAGGAAATATCAAAGACTGCCATGGAGATCTTCATTCAGCCAATATATTCTTGATTGACCATCCCATAATTTTCGATTGCATCGAATTTTCAAAAGATTTTAGATACGTGGATAGCGCGAGTGAAATTGCTTTCATGGCAATGGATCTTGATTCGTCCGGGGATACATGGTTTTCAGAATTGTTTGTTGATCGTTTTTTGGATAAATACAATGATGAGGGGTTGGAGGAAGTCCTTCAATTGTATAAATCATATAGGGCTAATGTCAGGACGAAGATCGCGGCAATAGATTTCCATAATAACCGTGTTGAATCTTCGAAGGAGGACATGATGAAGTATCTCAAATTAGCAGTCGAATATGCGGAGGATTTTGGTTAGTCACCACCACGTCAGAAAACCACATTGGGATGGGTCAACTGTCAAAGTTGAGCTTTGCGTAAAAATGAAACCTAATCGTTAACTACAACCTAATCCCCATATCCAAGGTCAAGAAAGCTGCTGAATGTGTTTGGAGTAAGAGGTAAGAAACATGGAAGAAAAAGAGGCCATTCCCTCATTTTGGGACAGAAAATGGGAAGGGCCGAAATTCATCAAGAACGTCTTTTGAAAAAGAAGAGTTGTTCCCCTCTATTACACTCCCCCTATGGCTACTATTCAAGCTGAAAAATACCAATGCAGAATTGACAATACAATCTCTTCTTTCAAAGAACGGGACTGCACCCCTAAAAGTGGACACTTAGAAAAGACTCATTTGTTTATAGAAAAA
>CAYVTJ010000169.1:0-1958 GCA_964454475.1 Microcaldota archaeon
ACCAGAAACCACCACAAAATAAACTCAGGATTTAACTACCTTCGGAAGTACTAACCATTCCCAAGTATTTCCAGCCATATCAAATAATCCTACGGAATTTGGCGGATATGTACCTACAGGAGTTGTATAACCTATATTTTCCTCATAATTGGCCATATGGGGATTTGCCTCTTCATTCCCCCAAGGATATAATTCTCCACTAACATTTCCCCTGCATGCTCTTTCCCATTCCGTTTCTGTTGGAAGTCTTCCTCCAACCCATAGTGAAAATGCCATCGCACCAATCCAGCTAACACAAATGACTGGATGATCTTCAAATCCTTTAATTGGTTTATATTCTCCATTTTCGAGTGTAATTTTGCTCATTTTGTTTAAAATATTCAAAAAGAAATATACTCTATCCACAATGTTATCACAAGACGTAGAGTTAAGAAAATTACAAAATTGGGCCTTTGTGATGAGATATTTTGAAATTCTAAATGAAGCGGTTCTGGCTTCATGAATTGGCTTTTCATTTTCAGTGCATTCCCCCCCATAAGAAACTTTTTTTCTGGTAATATTGTTGACCTGAATATTAGCTCATCCTGTAGTTCTTTTCTTGATTTTTCTAATTCCATTTACTCCACCTAAACGCCCAGCATTTTCAGTTATTCTTCGAATTACACGTTTTTCATCGCTAGATAGATTATGCTTCCATGAACTCAAAACTTCCTGAGGATTTCTAAATGTCGAATAGGTTCCTCCCTTACTTTCAGTACACCTTGCCTTAATCCCATTGTCCACTGAGGCGTCCATCTGCATACCAGTGAACTTAAGGATCTCATCAAAAAAATAATGTGGGTCGAGGATCAAATCTTCAAATTCCATTGCAATGTGATCAAAACTACTAAGTTGTTTTCTAATTTCACTTATTCTAATGAACCACATCTTAGCCAATTTGCTTTCCCAACTATCTTCTTGATCACCGAATAAAGGCAGGTATTCATGCAATTTTTCATTCTCCCTTACAGTTTTCGATAACAGTTCAAATCTTTCACCATAGTTCCATCTATCAAAAAAATTGGCTTTTTTGAACGAAGCCATAACGGCCATAGGATTCCTTTCCAAGTATACAACACGGATTCCAGGTAAATATTCCTTAAGCCAATCCATTTGTAAGAAGAATAAAGTCTCTTTCAATACCCTAAGTTCTCCAGTCTGAGAATAGAACCATGCCCTAAAATCACGAAGATATCTAGCAGTTTCAGAGGTGGGGGCTAAATCTTGATGCATTGATACGTCGTCATAATCTTCAGATGTCCAAAAGGCACATTCATTTTTTACAAGAAATCTAAGATGCATACTAAATGGTTCTATTGCCATACTAACTCTTGGATGTTCTCTCAAAACATGGGAAGCGAAATTAGTGCCAGATCTAGGATGGCCAATAACCAATACTGGATCGAAAATGGGTTCTGAGCTCTTTCTTAGCATTTTTCCACATTTATCAATGGAAGAAACAACCGCGTGAAGATTTTCCAAATTTCTAATTACTGTTTCAGCTTCACCACACGTTTCGTATCGTGATGTTCTATCCAATAGAATCGATCTGATCCCTAATTTTTGTGAAGCCAAGACATCTCGTCTATATGAATCGCCAACTACAATGACTTCATTAGGCGAATGACCGTTATCTTCGATTACTATTTTAAACAGGTCTCCATTTTCTTTTGCTTTTTTCTCGCCGCCAGAAGTGTAAACTCGTTTGAAATATTTATCAATTCCAAGGACCTGGACAATTCATTCTTGACCATCTTTTGGCCCATCAGTAATCAGATATAGATCATATGCCTTGCCTAGTTTTTCCAAAATTTCTTTAGCATCTTCAAACAATTTCAAATGTTCCTCAAATTTCCTAGTATAGACTTGACTTCGCCAGATTAGAATAAAGAAGGTTGTCTGTTTTATCTTTTTGGGTT
>CAYVTJ010000170.1:0-1957 GCA_964454475.1 Microcaldota archaeon
AAAGCAATTACCGGTTAGCACTACAAAACAAAAATGAGTTCAGAAACCCAGGTGTCAAATTATTCAGATATTTTTTGAGGACTTTCATTTTGGCCCAAAAAGTAAGAATTTAGTTTTTGCCCGCACTCATATGCTTCATCGTCTGATATGGATATTCTTATCAGCAGTCGTCTCCAGAAAACCAAGGCTCCTGCAGTCGACAACTGTGATTCTACGGGAAAATTTTAAATTGATAGCCCAAAAAGACAAAACAGACAACCTTCCTTATTTTAATCTGGCGAAATCATGTATTTGATATTATCTTTGTATGAATAAGCTAATGGCAAAAAAAATTTATATACTTATAAATATATAAATATTATAAATTCTTGACCTTATTAGTATGCATTTATATATTTTTTTCTTATCTTATAAGTATATGTTTGAAAAAGCACTTCAGGAACTGTATGCTGATTTCTGGGATGAATCCCCTAATTACTATGCCCGCAAACTAATCTCCGAGGAAGCATTAGTTTCAGAGATGTCATTTGCAATCATCGGACCCCGCCGGGTTGGCAAGAGCTTTTATTTCTATGAGATAAGGGATTTCCTCATCAGTAGGGGGGCAAAAAAAACTGATTTTGCATATGTTAATTTCGAAGATAGCAGGCTGATTGGATTCTCGCATGAGAACTTCGAAGAAATCCTCCAGGCTTACGAAAGACTCTTTCCGGATGAAAAACCAATACTCCTGCTTGACGAGATACAAGTTATAGACGAATGGTACAGGTTTGTTCGAAGGCTTATAGACCGGGGATATAGAGTTTTTATCACAGGCTCAAATTCAAGCATTCTTGACAAGGAGATAACAAACAAGTTGGGAGCAAGGATAATGCCGATTATTATGTATCCGCTGGATTTTACTATGTTCATTAAATGTAAAGGGGTTGAACCTACTAAGATCAACCTTGTTTCAAAAAAGAACCGGATATTTTCCCTATTTGATGAATATCTTGAGTATGGGGGCTTTCCAGAGATTACGAAATTATACGGTTCAATGAAAACACGCAGACTCTCCCAGTATTTTAACCTATTGATATCTGACATCGTAAGAAGGGAGCACCTTCGGGGTGAGACTGAATTAAGACTCTTTTCAAAAAAAATAAGGGAAAATGCGGGCAACGAATTTACAGTGCTAAGTTTTGAAAAAATATTCAACTATATGGGATACAAAACTGCACCAAAGCAATTCTATCTTTTCCTTGATTATCTGCAGGACTATTTCTTCCTGATGCAAATGCGGAGGCACAAGAAATCACTGAAGCACAAAACATATTCAAGAAAGGCCTATCTTATCGATAATGGCTTTCTAAGTGTCCTGAGTATCTCAGAGGACATCGGGATCAAACTCGAGAACCTTGTGTATCTTGAACTCATTGGGAACGGAATGCAACCTGTTTATTTCAAGGAAAAAAATGAATGTGATTTTATAATTCAGCAAGGTGGTCATATACTGCCAATCCAGGTGACAAAAGCGCTTGGTACCCATAATTTCATGCGTGAGGTCGAGGGCATTGTTGAGGCTGCAAAATATTTTGGTGTTGAGAAGGGTTTGATTCTGACATATGAACAGGAGAGGCAGATAATCGAAGAGAACATTAGGATTTCAGTTATTCCTGCCTGGAAATGGATTATTCAAAACAGGATATCTGATTAGCAACTAAGAGAATAAAAACATCATCTGACAAAATTAATGCATGGAAGAGCGTATCGAGGAAGATTATAGCGATGGCAAGATAACTCTTGGCAGGGAGGCAAGAAAAAGATACGAATCTGCTACTTATGGGATTGCAGGGAATCACTCGGGCGTCCAGATTTGCGGCTGGACAAGGAAGGCTCTTCGCAGAAAGGGAGTCTGTTATAACTTGACTTCGCCAGTTTAAAATGAAGATTACGTTTGCTCAATCAGTGATAAAAT
>CAYVTJ010000171.1:0-1932 GCA_964454475.1 Microcaldota archaeon
CAGCCCTGAAGCATGAATTTTTTGATTCACTCCAGTTGCGAATTTAGAAGAAAAGTTAATTTTTTTTGTCGCAAAGCATTTTTATTGTGACCAAACTAAAGACAGAGCAATATTAAAAATGATAGTCTCTAATGGATCTGAAACATCACATTCAACCATTGGGGATATCATGAGTAAAATCAGTCGACGACCTAACCGGGAAGATATTAAAGGAAAAAATCGAGACAATAAGAAAAAAGAGAAAGAACTGCGTAGAAAACTGATTATCAAAGGATTTGATATCTCTGCCCATTCCAGTTCCATAAGAGATGCTCTTCCCAATAGCAAAAGCGAACTTGAAACGATAGAGGAAGAAATTGAAGAAAGGCATACCCTTGTTGCCGAGTCCGCAAAAATTTACAATATAAATCTTAAAGTCCTGCTTAACCGGTTGAAAAAAATACCAGATCCGCGAAATCCGAAAAAACTGAAACATAAACTGACTGTGTTAATGTTATACGGTATTTTGGCATTTGTTTATCAAGTGTCATCCCGTCGTGAAGCCAACAGAAAGATGACCACCCCTATTATCATCAATAATATGAAACAACTTTTTCCTGAATTGGAAACCATACCTCATAATGACACACTTAAAAGAATTTTGGAAAGAATTAATGTGGAAGAGATTGAGAAAGCCCAAATTGAAATGATCAGAAGATTGATACGGAAAAAGAAGTTCGCGCGTTATCTGATAAACGGCCATTATCCTGTTGCAATTGATGGCACGCAAAAACTTGTTCGAGATTATGTATGGAGTGAAGAATGCCTCGAACGTAAATCCAAAAGGAACAAAAACACCAAAACGGATCAGGAAGAAGAGAAACAGTATTATGTATATGTATTGGAAGCCTGTTTGGCGTTTCAGAATGGAATGACCATACCGTTAATGAGCGAGTTCTTAAGTTATACAGAAGGCGACACTGAATCCAAAAAACAAGATTGTGAACTCAAGGCATTTAAAAGATTAGCAAAACGTATGAAGGACGAATTCCCAAAACTTTCCATTTTGCTTTTGCTGGACGGGCTTTACCCCAACGGTCCTGTTTTCAACCTTTGCCGTAATTATAAGTGGGACTTCATGATTGTTTTACAAAACGACAGTCTTAAAAGTGTATGGGAAGAATATAATGGCCTGTTCGCCATCAACGGTAAAACGGCAAAAATGAAATGCGCGAGGAGAAACCAGAAATATAAATGGGTGAATCAGATCCATTATCACTATAATGATGGCGATATGGAAGTCATTCATGTTGTGGTTTGTGAAGAGAATTGGGAGGAACTGGATAAAGACTCCGGAAAAATAATAAGGAAGCAATCCTGTCATGCCTGGATTTCCGGAAAACCTTTAACAGAAAGAAATCTGCACGAACGTTGCAATCTTGGAGCCCGGCACAGATGGAATATCGAAAGCGGGATAGAAACAGAAAAACATGGCGGATATTATTATGAGCATTGTTTTTCCTATGATTGGAATGCTATGAAAGGCTACCATTATCTTATGAGAATAGGCCATGTGTTAAATGTTCTGGTTCAATTCAGTGAAAAATTTGTTCGATTTGTACAAGTTTGGGGAATAAGAGGGCTAATCCGCTATATTTTTGAAACCATAAGAGCAATGGTTTTGAATAAGAAACTGATTAAAAGGTCGTTTGAGAAGGCGCATCAATTGCGCCTTTTGTAAATCCAAGTAAGATGATGATTGCCACTTTTATAGTTAACAGCAGAAGTGCGTTTTTACGAAGCATACCTCTCCTACTTTCTACTTTTTTAAAAAATTTCTGTTAATTCTTTCCCGAAAATAGTCCAATCTGAGATTAATTGAGCTATATTAACGGTAATATTCCAAAAAAATTGATAGCCCGCAAAATTATTTTATTTCATGCTTCAGCCCTG
>CAYVTJ010000172.1:0-1929 GCA_964454475.1 Microcaldota archaeon
TCTTGCTCCTTGTCTGAAATATCCTGGGCAAGACCTGCTGCTCCGAGTATGTTGGTAACTTGTGACCCCTCTTGAGGCAATGTGTCCGAAAGGATTTTAGGATTGAGTTCTTTTGTTTCAGCTTCAGGCTGTTGAACAACCATAATCTGCCGTTTGACTCTTGCCAGATACGAGCCATTATGCCAGAATGTGGCTTCGATTTGGCGCATTTGCTGAGGCGGATTATCAAGAGATTTAGGGGTTAAATGAAACAAGGCTGGTGTCGAATCTCCATGACGAGGCAACATAATCTTTTTGGTATTTTTACGAATCGTAAATCCCGTTGCAAACAAGGCCACCTCAATCTCCCATTGCTCATCATCCGGCAGAGATGATAAATTAAGCTGCCCTGCTTCTGCGGAAACCTCTGGGCCGACCTGAGTAATATTGACTTCAGGCGTCCTCTCTTCTTCTGTCAGAGAAACCAGAACAGAGAATTCCTGTCCGACCAATACGTGATCTTGAGATTCGATAGTGGGAAATCTTTTGAGTTCTACTGCATTAACATCGGTCCCCGAATTGATGAGGTTTGCGATAACATTAACATTGATTTCTGGATTGTGAGCTATAGCTGCAATGTCAACTCCTCCAACACTACTGTCCACTTCAATACTGTTCAATCTTACATCCCCACCGAGTGAAAACAGATTATTTTGGCTCTGCGTATTCGGTTCAATATCAATATCTCCGGTATTCATCTCAATTTCCACATTGTTCTGATACAAATCTTCACCGACTAAAAATAGGTTGTTACTGTTATTCATATTCTGCACAATAGAGATATTTCCACCTTGTTGACTTGTAACTGTTGACATGCTCTGAAGGCTTGAACGTGGAGTCGCTGTGGGGCGTGGAGTCATTGTTGGAGTTGCTGTGGGAGTTGCTGTGGGAGTTGGAAATGGAGTTGGAAGAACAGTAGGAACACTTGTTGGAGTGGGGGCAATATACGATATTTGTGGGGTTGGAGTGGGTTGTGGCAACATATCTAAATGTGATTCAAAGTCAATACCATTTGCTGGAAACAACCATTCTACTCTTATTTTTTCGTCTTCTTCACTCCAACTATTTTGTGATGAGCTTACAAGGTTAAACTGTCCGTTAATAAGGAAAAAACTCTCCTTTAAAGGCTCTTGAAACGAATGAATCAACGCTTTCACACCTTCAGGTAAATTCCTCAACTTTTCCTCAGATAGCGATACATTACCCATATCAATCGCAAATACGAGTGACAACGTTTCTTGAGCTTTGAGATAAATATCGTTTTTATGTGATAAACATTTTGGAACTTGCGCTAAACGAAATTCTGAAATAGGGGAAATACACGCGGTAGAGCCTATTTTTACTTGGTTATCAAACTTTTCCGCACTTTGAATGAAAAAAGTGAAGATATGATCTTTGAGCTTGAGAGGCTTATCATTTTCATTTATGAATTCTACAAAAATGGTTAAATACATCCTTGCATTTTGAATTATTTTTGAGGAATAAGGGGGAATTCCTTCGCTGGTTTCAATGATTGGTTGAATGTGTATGCTTTTAATGTTGATATATAGATTCTCGATAGAATCGCTTCGTCCTGTGAGACTGAATCCTATCACAAATGCAGAAGCTAGTACAATGCATTGAAGATACTTTTTCATGATTATTCCAAATTTTGGTGAAGAGGTTCAAGAGCAACTGTATCTAAATTGCTATTTCAGAGAGAGTTTGTCAATAGAATTCTCGAATTCTTTGTGTAGGATTCTTGATGGAGGATAGTGTTTTACACCAAAACGCCCGGCAATCCTGAGACATGCCGGGCGTCATGTTTTTTTCCGTGCCTTGCACGGTCGGGCATAATGACACTGTTCACTCCTCTACGCAAATTTTTCAACCTGAGACGGGTCGTTGTCA
>CAYVTJ010000173.1:0-1922 GCA_964454475.1 Microcaldota archaeon
AAGGATGAAGAAACCTTCTATTCCACTGATGTAAGGATTTTCGACCTCTCCAAGGCAACAGTTTGGAATTTTCCAGAAGAATTACAGCTTTAGACTGCAGGAGCATTGGATTTTTGATGACGAACTGCCCATGAGAAAACCGGAGTCAGACGATGAATTGTATAAGCATGGGGAAAAGCTGAATTCTCACATATATTGTTATAAAAAGTATAAAAAGATAGATTTAAAAACTTCTCCATATCTAATATAATTATGAGAAAACACGTTCGTTCAAAAAAGGAAAGGAAAGATAAGGGAGATGGATTTAATGCAGAATCTAAACTGAGCATAGAACCAAGAATGGGGGGAAACTCCCTGCTCAAACCGAAAGGTCCGGATGCCGGGTACACAGTTAATGAAGTTATTGACACACTGAATTTCTGCATCCGGGATGCGCATAATAAAGGGAGAAGGGTGGGGCGGATTGGATTCGGCAGTGTGCAGGTATCAATGCAGGCAGGCGCTAGGTTCTATTCTATGCCCGAAAAGAATGGTGCTGACAAATATACTGAAGTTGAACTTGGATATCCTTCCAAAAAACCAACAGAAGAGATTTTGAGATATGCAGAAGAACCTGAAAAACCAACTGACACAGTATATGGATACGTACCCATTGAATTAGTTGCTAAGTGGATTCTAAAAGAAGTTGGCGATAAGAACGCTTCTGAAACGGAATCAATAACCGGAAATGTGAACCAAAAAACCCAAGCTGAACTGCGTGAACTGTTGCGTGATCCAAACTATTTGCCTACCTGGGATGATGCCCAAAAAGCATTTCCCAAAAATGAAGGGTATGGATGTAATTTAGACTGGTTCAGATTCTGCAATGAAAAAGAACATCGCATTTTTGAACTTATCAATAAAGAACATCTTGAAAAATTAACAGACTATGTAATTGGAAGGATACATGCATATGATATTCCAAGCGAGGAACGTCAGGCAATTGTTGTGGAAGCAGGTTCTGGAGATGGAAAACTCACACACTATCTCCAAAAAATTATCGATGAAAAGGCTCCAGGCTTAGCCAAGGTTATTGCTACGGATTCAGGAAAATGGGAAATAAATCAGGATTTCCCAGTTGAACAAATGGATTTTGAAACTGCTATTAGCACCCATCATCCAGATATTGTAATCCAATCTTGGTTGGGCTATCGACAGGATAGTACTGCTACTTTTCGTAGTGAATCCAGTGTAAAGGAATACATCCTGATTGGAGAACCTGAAGGTGGTTGTTGTGGTGATACTGTGAGAACCTGGGGTGAGCCGTACTCTCTGGATGTTGACAATCTTATGGAAGATGGGGCAATAACCTGGGATGATGTGGAAGGCTTGGTAGTAAAAGAGGGAAATAATGAAAGAGTTATTAGTGCTCATGAAGCAGATGGATTTACTAGGGTCGATTTAGATGAAATAAGCAAATTCAACATATGCAGAAGTGATTATTCGCCTGGTGAGGAAATGCACTCATGCACTGTTGCATTTGTACGGGATTCCACACCTCTTCCTGAAATGCTTAGAAAAAAACTTAACAGGCTTTTTAATAAGCTAGGAAGATAATCGTCGGAGGGAGTATCCCGAAATAAGTTCCTCTCGATAAATACCTAACCTCGCCAGTTTAAAATGAAGGTTACGTTTGCTCAATCAGTGATGAACGTGAAAAAACAGAACGTAACCTTCACAATAGGTAGCACAGCATTAATTGATAAAGCTGATGGTCAGACGGGCTTTGCGTCAAAATGAAACCTAGTCTTTAACTACAACAACATAAACCCTACATCCAAGGAATTCTTTTGGTACTGTTATATGACCACCAGTACCAAATCTTTCTACTTATTCTCGCCAGTTTCAATCCTGCTCACGCTGATTCTTTGCCTCAAAACTAT
>CAYVTJ010000174.1:0-1919 GCA_964454475.1 Microcaldota archaeon
GTATAGCATACCTGCTTTTTAGGAGTTTCAGCAAAATTAATTACAGTCTCATATTATGGCTAAGGTAAAAAGACCTCAGTCAAATGGGAAAATAGAAAGGTGGTTTGGCACTCTTAAGAAATTGTATTTTCATTTTGGAAGGAATCTTGAAAGAGCAGTAAACTGCTATAACAGCATGCTACACCTCAGCCTTGATGCTACTCCTGCTGAGGTGTATCTGAAGAAATTAAGGAATAATTAAAAGGTGGAACTATGAAACAAAATCAACGAGAGGAAGTTAAATCAGGATACCACAGCCTACTCATGATTAAACATTTCAGATGTTATACATAACTCTTTGAATCTAGATCAATCACTTGTTTCAATTCTTTCCGGATCTTATTTCACATAAGGTCTCCGATTCCATCGTTAATGTTGATAAAAGTAAATCATCTGCCTGGCATGGTATAACGGAATACAGCGAAAAGACCAAGAATTATGGCCAGCAATCCAGTGAGTGTCCAATGCAATTCCATGGCATTCCCTATTGAAGCCCTTATAAACCCGCCATATGTGGCTGAAATTCAGGATATTAAGCTTTTATCCACTATGCTTTCTTTTATCTTCCTACTTGATTAATGCAGAGGGCAGGATTCGAACCTGCGAAGGCACTAAGCCAGAGGATATCCAAGGCCCCGATCAGCCGAGGATAGAGGACTCTTAAGTCCCCCGCATTTGACCGCTTTGCTACCCCTGCGAATGATACATTAATTGGGGTTCATCGAATATAAATATTCCTTTTTAGCTCAGAGTATCCTCGCTTTTTTTCCATTGAAATGGATCATCTCCTCGTGGCGGACACCAAAAGAGGAGAAATAAGTTCCCGGTTCTATGGTAAAGACACTGTTCTTTATCGGATCCTCATATTTTTTGTTGAGCCTAGGATATTCATGGACTGCAAGACCGATCCCATGACCTATGGAATGGATGAGTTTAGGCAGTCCGTTCCGTTTGATCACTCTCTCTGCAAAAGATGCCACATTTTTGCCTGTTTTCATATCAGGAAGATTATCAACGATCTCCATACAGACATTCCTGGTATTTTCATATGCACTCATTGCTTTCGATGACCTGTCCAGGAAGATACACCTTGTTATATCACCGCAATATCCCTGATAGCGTATCCCGCAGTCTATAAGTACGAATTCTTTAACCTTCTTTTTTGTACTTGTGCTGTGCGGATAGGCGGTGTTCTTCCCGGATGATATAATCGGTTCGAATGAAGGATCGAAACCCCTCTCCATCATATTGATGAGTAGTTTTGATCTGATTTCATTTTCCCTCATACCGGGAGTTATTTCCACCGAAGAGATTAATTCCTGCGTGAGTTTTGCTGCTTTCCTTAGTTTTTGGACTTCGCTCCTCTGTTTTTCCATTCTCATACAGAGAAGCTCTTCAGTATAATCTTTCATAGTGCAGAAAGAGCTTAGGTATCTATAACCTCGCGCGGATATGGCAGAAAGATCCGCAGCTACTTCTGTTCCTGAAAGCATTTTTTTTAGACTCTCGTAAGGATTCTTATATGCTATAACTTTTCCCTTGAAATTCTTCTCCGCAATAGAGAGGTTCATTCTGGGTACAAGAAGCGTTTTTTTATTCCCTTTCAGTATAAGGAAGGAATGATCTATATCAATCCCTGAATGATAGGTGAAATTAGCATTGAAGAAATTCCCTCTATATAAAAGAATTGTACCAGGCATAGGGAAAACTGTCAAACAGTGATTAAAAACTTAACCTCTATGTTTGCCATTGCGAACTGTATATATTTTCATTCTTGTTTGGGGATTCAAGATATCCTTCATTCTGGAGGGATTTGCAACAAGGTGGCTTTGCGTCAAAACCAAATCTGAAGAAAAAAAGTAACTAACTTGCTCATTCTT
>CAYVTJ010000175.1:0-1911 GCA_964454475.1 Microcaldota archaeon
TATTGTCATGAAAAATAGGGGATAATATTTCTCTAAATTGTTCCCAGTTAATTTGTTTTTTCATGAGTTCTAGTCTATCCCCTAAACCTTTCACTCTTTCATAAGCATCTTTCATTATGTATTGTTCAAAGCTCATGTGAACACCACATGAGCTAATCAGAGAATTATTTTATTCATTTTGCAGGGTTTTTCAAAACCCTCATCTGTTAATGAGGCACTATTGGAGATGTCTAAAGTCTATGAAATCCACATCGGTGAGAGGAAAAAGCTGAGTGAGGTTCCTGCAAAAGTACTGAAGCTACATGAGGCCTTGAGGTTGAGCATATTCCCTAAAAAATGGGAAGTTAGGGTTCAGAACAACCAGCACTTCTTCAGGCAAATCATTGAAGCTTGCCAACACAAAGCCTTAAAGCAAAATTGTTCCTTCATAAACTGGTGGATTTTGGTGAAATCCATTTCGGTTTTTACTAAATATGGTTTTACCATTTTTCTATCCCAAACTTGGAGATGAAGCATTTTTTCTTATTTTTGTTGTGAGTATTCAAAAGCATTATAACATACCTGTCTCTCGTTTGTTTGGTCAATATATTCACAGTATGAGGGATCACCTACCATCTTGGCGTATTCTGTGTAGCATTTATTCTTCCATACTACACTATTGACGTTTTCACAATTCCTATAATCTAAATTTGAATTATCAATTATAGAACCAACGTAGCAGGTATTTCTCTTAGAAGGATCATCCAAACTATCACATGCTTTGGGATTTCCATATTTTTTAGCAACCTTGAAATAACATGTAAACCTTGAAGTAGGTGCCCATTCATGGATCAAATCACATCCCTTTAGATTCCCAGTACTAATAGAATAGTTCTTATAACAACTCCAAAGATTATCTACTGTCAAAGCATCGTTGTATTTGCAAAACAAGGGATCATTCCCTGATACTGCAAAATAGCTATAGCAATCAAGAGCATACCTCTTTTCGGATCTTAGCATAGTGCATATCATCTTATCTCCACTTGCCTTGGCCCATCTCAACCTACAAAGATCTTTTTTCGAAGCCTCCGACATATGATGGCATTCATCCTGATCGAGTATGACTGCCCTACAAGAATACTTCGATACATTGTCTGAAATCCCATCACATATTTGTTCGTCCTTCAATTCCAATGCCATATCATATATGCATTTATCGTTCCCTTCGCAATACTCAGTATCTTTCTCTTTTAATGCGAAGCAAAATTCCCTCTCGTCAGCATTTGTTATTGCATAACAATCATTGATATCTGCTTTACACTCCATTATGCCCTTTTCCAGATATTCACATACCGAAAGATCGCTCAATGTTGTTGCGTGTTTTCTTATACATTCGGTCTTAATGGTCTTGTTTTTTACATTCTTGCATGCATCAAGCGACATATTAGCAAAGGATTCATAGCATAACTGCTTCATGGTTTCATTGCTTATATCCATACAAAGTGATTCATTGCTTTCATTAAAAGCCGTTTCCAAGAGCAGTTGATCTTCATCTTCTTCCATGATTTCGTTTGTTTTGTTTTCCGTTATGTTCAGTGTCTCGGATGGCGGGTTCTCCTCGTCATTCTGATTGAGAAACACCAATATGCCGATTCCGAGGATTATTATGAGGAAGATCATGCCTCCGAGTAAGAGAATCGGAAATTTTCCAGGAGTTTGTGTTTTTTCTTTATCAGAATAACTATACCTTTCTTTTTCTTGTTTTTTTCCAGATGATGGATTCTTTACTGGTGGTGGTATTCCCTCTTTTTTTTGTAGATTTTCTCTCTCCGGCATATCCACTAAACGTACTTAAGTTTTTTAAATCAGAAGGGATGCCTGTAACACTTCAAATTTTTTCTACGCCGTTGATTTTCTCTTCTACGACGTTCC
>CAYVTJ010000176.1:0-1910 GCA_964454475.1 Microcaldota archaeon
ATCAAAAAAAGACAACGCGGGCATTCATCTTTATTCTAATCTGGCGAAGTCAAGTTTCAACAAGTGCAGTGAGCTCCTGCATTTCAGAGCTCATATTTGGTCGCAACCAAAATAGAAAGAGAAAATCTATGAGCTTTTCGTTTTTGCCTGATTTTCAGAGGTAAGCCGGAATGAATTTAAAGTCTTACTGAGTTTTCCTTCTCTGATTTTTGTTGGAGTTAATCCAACATGGGAGGTTTTGTTATGCAGCATCTGTTAGGGATAAAGGAAATACCTGAGGGATTGATGAGGAGAGTTATCGATAAAGCAATGGAACTGAAAAAAGAGGGAAGCAGAAATAGAAAAGATCTTAAGGGAAAAGTTTTGATCTCGCTCTATGAGAAGCCATCCACAAGAACAAGATTGTCATTCGAGACGGCAATTGAAAACGCAGGTGGACACTGTATAGTTATGGATTTTAGGGGATCCCAAATTTCAAGAGGAGAATCCATGGCTGATACTTCCAGGGTGTTATCAAGGTACGGCCATGTGATAAGTGCAAGGCTGAAAAAGCATAGTGATTTAGAAGAGATTGCAAAATGGGCAAGAGTTCCTATTATCAACGCACTCACGGACAGGGAGCACCCTTGCCAGGCCCTTGCTGATATGCAGACTATTCTCGAATATGGAAAGCAATGTGGAAAGCTGGTCTATATTGGAGACACTGCAAACAATGTTGCAAATTCGCTTATGTTAATTGCGGCAAGATATGGGATGCATGTTGTTCTCTGCGGACCAGAAGGATATCAGCCTTCACCCGAATTCATTGAAGAAGCAGAGAAGAGTGGATCAAATGTTGAGATCACAATTGATCCTGGATATGCCGTCAAAGATGCAGATGTCATCTATACTGACGTATGGGTTTCTATGGGGGATGAAAAAGAGAAGGAAAAGCGGATCAAAGACCTTCAAGCATACCAAGTCAATTCGGAACTCATGAAAAAGGCAAAGCCTAATGCGATAGTCATGCACTGCCTTCCTGCCCATCGTGGAGATGAGATAACCGATGATGTCATGGATGGCAAACAAGCTGCGGTCTGGGACCAGGCTGAAAACAGGATGTGGGCGCAAGAAGCGCTTATTATAGAACTTCTGAAATAATATATTAACTGAAATTTCTTCTTTTTCAACTTAAACTCACACGTAGAAATAGATGCCTGGTTTTGGATTAAGAAACGATCTAATAAGCAGTTTTCAGAAGAAACCAGCGATGCACAGCATTGATAAACATAGAGATATGCGAAAATATGGCATAGTTAAAGATACTGAAGAAGCAGGAGTAATACGAAAATTAGACAGAAGCAGTTCTGTCTGACTAACATCAACACTGTGATTAGACTTCCAGGTTCCTTTGAGTAGACTATATTCTAAAGGTTCATATATATAAGCCGGGGTGCATTGGCCAATCCAACCAGGAAATCAGGAATCCACATTATGAAGATTGTCCTTCACCCTTCTGGATATTCTCTTCTGTTTATTGGTCCCTTTCCACATCATCCGACCTCTCGAATCCCTCATGAGGAGAACAGAACTTCCAAGTTTGGTAGTTTCATATATCATTGGTCTCTGCTTACCACGGGTTGCTTTTTTAACCAAGCCTTTGCCCCTTAGATCAAGGATGGCAGACCTCACTGTCTTAACATTTATGTCTGTTCTTGAAGCTACCTTGTTCGCCGTCAATATGCTTTTGCCCAGGGCCTCCAAAACCCTGGATCGTATCTTGGATCTTTTAACGAATTCAACGATTTCATCCATCCTAGCCATAACCAAAACCTAAATAAGCAAGAAATGAAAATCTTATAATTGTTGTCTCCAACTTGTAAGCGCTTAATATTTTCTCTTCTCGTGTAGGTTCGCTTTCACCTCAGTTC
>CAYVTJ010000177.1:0-1903 GCA_964454475.1 Microcaldota archaeon
GTGGATAACGGGGTAACGATTTTAAGAAAGACATCCAGACGAGAGGCTTGCTTTTTTAAATTGAAGAAAACCGGAAAGTAAGCCCTTAAAAAGTCATGGCGGAGCTCTCAGAGAAAATTTTGTTTATCAATAAAGTGTAAATTTCTATTATTGATGGCATGAATATTCAACAAGCCCTTACACATGAACCTCAGCGTATTCAAGATTCTCCTGTTGTTCAAGCTATGGTTGAGTTGATTAAGAACCAAGCAGAACAGATTCAACGACAAGCAGAACAGATTCAACGACAAGCAGAACAGATTCAATGCCAAGCAGAACAAATCAATAAATTAGAAAAAACTATAGACAACTTGAAAGATGAAATCTCTCGATTGAATAACACGCCGAAACGCCCAAAGCTAAATTCAAATAAGATGGAGCCAAGAAAGAGAGGGAATGCAAAAAACAACTGTAATCCCAACCATAAAAATACTTGTGTTCCCGACAAGAAACGAGAAGAAGTGAAAATAAAAGCCAAGAAGGTCCCTCAAGGTTCTCGCTTCAAAGGATATAGCGAGTTTAAGGTGCAAGACCTCGAAATAACAGTCAAAGAAATCACGTATAAGCTCGAAGTTTGGCAGGCTCCTAATGGAAAAGTAATTCGAGCTCAACTACCCAAAGAATTGCAAGGGAAACATTTTGGATCAGATCTTCGCATCCTCATCATCAACCTTTACGCTCAGGGAATGACACAACCTACTATATATGACTTTTTGAAAGGAGTTGGTATTGAAATATCTTCAGGTCAAATTAACCATATCCTTCTCGATGAAGCAGATGAATTTGCGAAAGTTAGTGAAGAGATTCTGCAGGCAGGACTTCAGGAAGCTCCTTACATTCGCACAGACGACACAGGTGCGAGGCACAAGCATAGAAATGGATACTGCACGCATATCGGCGGGAAATTCTTTGCCTATTATAAAACAACATTTAGCAAATCACGGGCAAACTTTCTTAACCTTCTTCTTCAAGACAAAGAAGGCTATAAAATCAATGCGGCTATGATTTGGCACCTTTATCAATGTGGTGTTGAAAATGATGTTTTGAATCTCTTCGAGGCACACAAAGGAAGAGGTTATTCAACAAAAAGGGGGTTTAATCGGTTTTTGACAAGCCTTAACTTGAATGGCAAAAAGCTACGAGCACAGTGTTTTGAGGGTGCTTTAGTAGGGTTTGTTTCGGAAAAAATTCTTAAAGTAGGCCAAGTTTTACTATCAGATCGTGCAGGACAATTTGCTCTCTTTGATCATGCGGCGTGCTGGGTACATATGGAACGTCCTCTTCGAAAGATTCCGGCAAGCAATGCATCTATTAAAAAGGAATTAGAGCAAGTTAGAGAAGCAATTTGGGAGCTTTATCGTAAGCTGAAAGCAGCAACATTAACTCAGAAAGGACGTAAGGAAATAGAGAAACAGTATGATGCTCTGGTGGCCATGAAAAGTGCGAGTCCAGCTATTGCAAAGGTAATACAAAATTTTCGAGAGTATCGAGATGAGATGTTAAAAGCATTGGATCACCCAGGATTGCCCTTACATAACAATGACAGCGAGAGAGATATCAGAGGGTTTGTAAAACGACGAAAAATCTCTGGAAGCACAAAAAGTGAAAAAGGGAAGAATTTTCGTGATGGACTAGCAAGTCTCAAACAAACATGTTTTAGGCTTGGTATTAGCTTTTGGAAATATTGCTCAGAGTGGTTTCAAGGAAACCCACCAGACCTTGCACAACTGGTGCGAGAAAGATATCAAGCGGCAACTTCACAAATCAATATGCATCCCGCCATCCTGCCATGACTTTTTAAGGGCTTACAAAAATTCTTAAAGTAGGCCAAGTTTTACTATCAGATCGTGCAGGACAATTTGCT
>CAYVTJ010000178.1:0-1876 GCA_964454475.1 Microcaldota archaeon
CTTTTCGTTTTTGCCTGATTTTCAGAGGTAAGCCGGAATGAATTTAAAGTCTTACGGTAAGCCGGAATGAATTTAAAGTCTTACGGGAATTAGCATGTCGTTTCTGAAATTATCAGTTGGTTAATCAATCCTTGTTTGCGAGATTTCCACGCGATATTTTGATGAGGGCATCTGATGAAACGTAGTAGAGTAATAAGGGAAGGCAAAAGAGAAAAACCGAATGTTGTATATTGGATGAGTCGCGATCAGAGAGCGGATGACAATCATGCTTTGCTTTTTGCACAGAATCTAGCTAAAAAGAATGGTGGCGATCTTCATGTTGTTTTCTTGCTAAGAGATGATTTTCTTGAGGCGGATGATGAAAAATTTCGATTTATGTTGAAAGGATTGCTCGAAACAGAAAAAAGATGTCATGAGAAATTCATTCCATTCCATATGGTCAAAGGAAATCCCCGGACTGCGATCCCTGATTTCTTAAAAGATAATCAGATAGGATGCTTGGTATGGGACTTCGATCCTCTAAAAGTAAAAAGAAGATGGCGAAGAGATGTGCTTGAAAATACTACAATTCCAATTTTTGAAGTCGATGCTCATAACATCGTACCTTGTTGGATAGCATCCAAGAAAAAAGAATTCTCAGCATATACATTCAGGAATAAATTGAACAGAATCCTGGATGATTATCTTGATAACTTTGGCAGAATCACCAAGATGGACAAAAAAGATCTTCCGGAAAGCGGTATTGTTGATGAGATGGATAAACTTGGAAAAGGCAAGGATCTGCCTTTCGGTGCAGGAAGAAAAGTAGGTCTTTCAAGAGCATCTTATTTTCTGCGTGAACGTCTAGATTCATATGGTGAGAGGAACGATCCCAATAAAAATGCTCAATCAAGACTGTCCCCATATCTTCATTTTGGTCAGATATCTTCCCAAAGAGTGGCCATACAGACATTGAAACACGGCAAAGAAGGAAAATCTTTTTTTGAAGAGCTTGTTATAAGAAAGGAACTTTCTGATAATTTTTGTTATTATGAAGAATCATATGATTCGTTTGAGGGATTTCATCAATGGGCAAAAAATACGCTTGATGCTCATAGGAAGGATAGGAGAGAATACATCTACACACTCGGTGAATTTGAAAAATCAAAAACACATGATGAATTATGGAATGCTGCCCAAAATCAGCTTTTGAAATCGGGCAAGATGCATGGGTATATGCGGATGTATTGGGCAAAGAAGATATTGGAGTGGACTGAGAGACCTGAGGATGCCCTGAACATCGCAATAACACTCAATAATAGATATGAGCTTGATGGGAGAGATCCAAATGGCTATGCAGGAATAGCCTGGAGCATAGGTGGAATTCATGACCATGCATGGGCAGAGAGATCTGTTTTTGGAAAAGTGAGATATATGAATAGAAAAGGATGTGATAGGAAATTCAATGTCCAGGAATACATTTCAAGATGGGAAAATTAGATTTGTGATTTTCGTCATTTATATGCTTTTTTTACGTTAATTGTCTAAACTAATATGAAAAAATTTATAAATTAAATTCTTAACTTTCGTCTGGTGATTATTATGGCAGAAAAAACAGTTTTGGATTGGGTTGCTTACGTACTTTTAGTAGTGGGTGGCTTAAATTGGGGTCTAGTTGGACTTCTTGAACTGGATCTGGTCCAGCTTATTTTTGGCTCTGTACCTATTTTAGCCCAGCTTGTATATGTATTGGTGGGATTGTCGGCGCTCTATATGGTATATTTGCTTACAAAGACCGAGTGATCCATCTTATATCTTTTTTCTTTTTCAATCTGTAAAATATTGGAGTGAACCCCTATTTGTAGACAACCAGTTAAGCCACATTACTGTTTAAAAT
>CAYVTJ010000179.1:0-1865 GCA_964454475.1 Microcaldota archaeon
TAATATATTTAATTAGGCATTAGAATAAGATGTCAACAGCTTGAATCGGCACTAGGACATAAGTACTTTGAATTCTTAAAACTGAAAGAAATGCTGTAAAGTTGTAAGTACATTAAAAATCGTTTTTTGCCTGCCGTCGATAGAAGTAGTTATATCATTGAGTCATTTTCATAACTTGGAAACTTGGGCCTAAGCCAATTAAAAAAATAAAAAAGATTTATGAAGGAGAAATGAATGTAACAGAGTCACCACGAACAAGAACCGTTCCTACTCCTCTTTTTACCTCTCCATTGACGATCTGCTCGGCTTTCTCGAGCACAAGATTCATATGAACGTCATAAGCGACCATCACGCCACGGAAATCATATCCTCCCTTCATACCTATAATTACAGTATTATTCAAAGATCCATTCAAGACATCAAAAGGTCTTCTATCAGTCATTTTTTCACCTCAAAAAATCAAACAAGCATACATCTCTAACGAATGTTATAAAAACCCTAGGGCCGGAACTCCTCATTATTGATGTGCCTCACTTTCTGAGTCTTCCTCTGAAAGATGAGGATTCTATCGGCAGTATTCCGAAGGGCCGCACTAAAACCCAATTCTGTCCCTATTATCATTGTCCTCTTGCCTCTTGCTTTTGCTTTCACTAGTACGGGCCTGAAATCGGCATCACGCGTCATTAATGCAATAATATCGATATCGTCATCCAAAACGAATTCCATTGCCTCTATTGCCATCATAACATCAACATCCCCGCTTGTTATCTCGGTCTCAAAGCCCTGATTGATCATTGCTTCGATTAGCTTATCCGAAGCATACTGATCTAAATATATCTTGGATATCCTGATATCCCCATATTTCTTTACTTCCTGGCGTATCCTGGTGAGATCGACCGAGAAATCCTTACGGATTATGTTTGGACCATCAACAAGAAGAACAATAGCTGGCTTGTCCTTTCTGAGAAAATTCTTTAGGGGTCCAAACATCCACACATCACCTTTCTGGAATACCGAAGAATCGCAAGGCATTCGAAGCGGTCAGACGAGCGACAGATTCAAAATCAAGTTTCTTAATTTGACAAATGTAATCAATTGCCTGTATGACCTCCTCGGGTGTCCTGCCAACATAAGGGGCATCCGTCTCAACAACCATGTGTTCAACACCAAGAGACTTTATAATGCTTTTTCTCTTTTTGGAATGTAGTGCAGTAATAGATATCAATCCACCAATGCCAACAGCTCTTTTCGCCTCAGATAGCGTCCCTGAAAAAAAATGCATCATAAACGGAGTCCTCCAAGATCTAAGGTCAAGGAAATCAAGCACTTCTGATATGGCGTCCCTCGCATGGATCACTATGGGTTTCTTCATTTCTTCAGCCAAATCTAACATACGCATGAATACTATCTTCTCGTTTTCCTTATCTTGACCACTTTTGGCCCAATGATAATCAAGACCTATCTCACCCACAGCATTAGGACTATTGGCTTTTATGTAATCAATCCACTGGTCAAGATTTGCCAGATCGGATTTGATCGCTGTTTGAGGTGCGATACCTAGCACATAAGGTATGTTAAACTTATTAGCAATTTCCACAGTCTTCTGATTTGATGAATGGGAATAACCAACAGTGACAGGGAGTACATTCCTTGATGGGCGATATTCTTTTTTCAAATCCACTATATGACAATGTGAGTCGACAACAAACATGCTCGAAACTCACAGTATTAGATTAAAACTATTGCGGTGGTAATGGCTTTGAGTCAAAATTAATCCTCCAGGATAACCAAATAGACCTCTTTTCCCAGGTATTCTTTTGGACAGTCTACTTTAGCACCAGTTCCAAAATGGGTTACTTTTCTTT
>CAYVTJ010000180.1:0-1853 GCA_964454475.1 Microcaldota archaeon
CGTGGAATTACTCTGAATCAAGAAGGATCACCAGCATGGAAAAAGATGCTATTACCTTTGATATCTAATTCTCAGGTTTGGTTAAGAAATTATCATGTGCGTTCACAAAGTGAGTGTTATTTCTCTTCTTATAAAAGAAGGTTTACAAGACCCCTTCTGAGAAGAAAAAAAATTAGAAAAGGAGTAGAAGCATTTTGCAGGTTCATTGTGACCAACATTACAATGCTAATTACAGCTCATTTTGAACATCGTGTTAAGGTCAAACAGTTTAATCAGAGCTATTTATGACGCAAAGCCCCCAAAAAGATAAAACAGGCAGCCTTCTTTATCCTAATCTGGCGAAATCAAGTTTATAGGAGACAGAACTCCTTCACCCAGAGTTACTTGCTACCTGCTGGATTCATTACCAATAGATGATTTGGATGATTTTATGCTACATCTTCGTAGAAAGATGTATCTTAATACAGATTGTATGGAGAATGTCAAGGGCCTGTATGAGGATATAAAAAACGAAAGTTCACATCCCAGACTCGAGACATATATTGGAGGGATTATCGATATGGTCGAAAGAGAGAGGAGTATCGTCCAGGGATTTATCCGGTCACGGAATCATTGAAACCTGGGATTGAAGAGATAGGAATCCTCGCGCTAGAATCTGATCATCTGGCAAAATCTGCAGATGTCTGCATTCGAAGGTGAGCCGCACAACCGGCATATCCCAATAGCCTGTTCAGAGTACTGTTTCTTCAATGATTGCTCAATCTCAAGGAAACTGCTCAACATCTTGAATTTCGTTCCGGGATATCTTTCCTCTATCTCATTTATTGATCTCCGGACGATATTCCTAAAGGCTATGTGGGCATAGGGGCATCTTGGATGGATTATATCCATCTCATGAAGGAAAGCAAATGCTGCGACCTCGCGTTCCGGGCTTTGCAGTAGCGGCTTTATTCTCGGGACCAGACATCCTTGGCCATCCTGCCTTACCATGCTAGACAGCTTTGATGGTTCTTTCCTCATAATGTTCATCATCAATGTCTGCACAACATCATCAAGGTTGTGCCCCACTGCGATCTGATTTGCACCAACCTCTTTTGCATAATCATTGAGCAGTCTTCTCCGCAGTACGCCACATATCGTACATGGCGTGTTGGTCTTCTTTTCCACCAGCTCATCCAGATTCTTCCCGATTCTTCTCTTGAATGAGATCACACGATGCTCGATCCCCGTTTTATCCGCCTCTTTCCTAGCGCTTTTTATGGCCTCTCTTCTGTACCTGCTGATGCCTTCATCCACTGTCACCGCTTCGAGTTCGAATGGAAGATCCCTTTTTAGATTGGAGAGGCAATGGAGAAGCACACTACTGTCTTTCCCTCCTGATAAGGCTACAACCACTCTCTCGTCTTTCCTTATCATGGAAAATTCTCTGACAGTGGTCCTGAATCTTTTCTCGAACAATCTTGTGAAATGCTCCCTGCAGAGATGGCGGCCTGCATAGTGAAGATAGATGACTGAATCTTTTGGGCAATGGGAGCAGGGTTCTATTCTCAACTGTAGATCACCCTTTCAATCCTGATCTCTTCGGATCCTTCAAGAAGTGCGGTGTCAGGAAGGAGACTGCCTTGTGATGCTATAATCACCTCTTCCCTTAAGAGACCGAGCTCTTTGATCAAATCCGAGACTGTTCCCGAGAAATCGGCTTTTTTCTTTTCCCCATTTATCACTAGCATCATGTATTTTCTTTAGATGGGGGAAGGTTAAAATACAACCGAATCAGATGGATTGGGAGATTCCCAAGAAGTAAGCGATTAAAAAACTACCGATAAAGGCATAAATTTTCTGATTGTAATTAT
>CAYVTJ010000181.1:0-1851 GCA_964454475.1 Microcaldota archaeon
ATAATTACAATCAGAAAATTTATGCCTTTATCGGTAGTTTTTTAATCGCTTACTTTAACACAACTCACATGGAGCAACGAAGAAAGTGTAATGATTATTGCACTACTCATTATATTGCAAATCTTGATTACTTGACCAATCAAAATTAATCAAAAAGATTAACTTGTAAATCCATCTTGCGATTGATAAATTTCGTCTATTCACCTACTGAATATTCAGTAACTGCATATTTATCCGCTCGAATGGAAAATCTTCTCCAAATCACCTAAATCGAACATTATTACATTGGCCTCAAGCCTCTTCTTATCTGTGAATGACTTGGCAAAAATAACAAAATGCTCGCTTCTATTACCTTTGCCCCATTGTACATGAACCGCCTTTTCTTTCAGCTTTTTCAAGACCGCAGTAGTATCAACCTTTTCTTTCCATTTGCATTCTCCAAATAGAATTGTATTGGTTTTCTTATTAATCGACACGATATCTATCTCATGCTCTTTTCTTTCATCATCTTCCCTATAGGAACCCCACCAGGTACCTACCAAATCTGATTTAATAGGATTTTTTATCTCAATTGCTTGTCTACAAACTGATTCAAATTGCTTTCCAACATAGGAGTTGAAGTTTTGTTTGAAATTTTCCCGGAACATATCAAATTTCAAAGAGTCAAGGCTTTTTTTGTATGGGTAGATGAAGTTGAACCAGAATTTGAAATAATTATCCTTCAAAGCATATCTACTAATTCTGCCCGTTTCCTTGGCAGTCACTGGTTTTCTAACCTCAACAAGGTCAAGCTCAATAAGGATATCAATATATCTGACAAGAGCAGTACGTTCCACGCCAAGTGCATTTGAAAGCTCGTTGAGAGTATTTTTTCCGGCAGAGATTTCCTTCAATAAAGAAAAATATGTTTTTGGCTCTCTCAATTCCTCCTTCAGGATGATGTCAGTTTCCTGGTACAAAAGAGATCCTCTGTCAGCTATGGCTTTCTTTGCATTATCGTAGGTATCTTCCTCCCCATCAAATTCAATGACATAAAGTGGAATTCCACCTGTTATTGAATAGAATTCTACTAGATTTTCAAAAGAGGTCTTTGGAAAGAACTTAATAAAATCTTTGAATTGTAAGGGATCAAGTTTCCATTGCCCAGTTCTTCTACCATAAAGAGGGCTTTTTCTTCCAAGAACTTCTGTTTCCATTGCACCAATGCTTGATCCGCACAGAATCAAAGTAAGACCTTTTTGCTTCAGGTACTGATCCCAGCATTTCTGTAGTATTGATGGGGTTGCTTTGTTGCTATCAACAAGATAAGGAAATTCGTCAACAACCAGGATTAAATCTTTTAGTTCTTTCTCTTTCAGATAATCCATCAATTCAACAAAACGTGAGTAGGGATTAGTTTTTAGGGCATAGTCCCCAAAGTGATCTGCAATTTCCTTTGAGAATGAGGACATTAGTTCTTTCTCTACTTCCTGAGTCGCCTGAAGATAAATCGCCCTTCTTTCTTTTATGAACTGTTTTATGAGTTCTGATTTCCCAACTCTTCGTCTCCCATATATCACTATGAATGCTGCTTCTTTTTCTGTCTGTTTAGTCAGGAAATCCAATTCATTTCTCCGGTTAATAAATTGTATGAATGTATTCATAATAATCTTATTCATACAAATATTTATAATCCTTTGTTTTGAACTGTGTTTATAAGTAGAGTAAAACACTGATTCGCTTCTCAGCTCCCCAGCACCTTCTCATCAAACCGTACGTGAAGTTTTCCTTCATACAGCTTTCCTGTAGTCTTTATTCCTGACTTCGCCAGATTAGAATAAAGAAGGTTGTCTGTTTTGTCTTTTTGGGCTA
>CAYVTJ010000182.1:0-1841 GCA_964454475.1 Microcaldota archaeon
ATTCCTGTAGTATCCAGCTTCTATGATAAGTTGATACAGCTTTTCGAATTCATCAGCTTCATATGGAGGTAAATGATCTGTTACTAAACGCGCTTGTTCAACTGCTTTCTTAATACCAATCAAACAATCCTTCATTTGTTTGGACCATTCTTGACCTTCTTGTTCATAAAGATATGTTAATTCTCGAAGATGATGGGCATTACAAAGACCATGAAGCCCGTCATATTGAAAATATGATTTGAATCCGTCATGAATCGCACAGCCTGCAAATTTTGGGAGAATGCCTATATCATCAATTGCTTCCTTGCCGCGTTGAGGATGCACTCCCATGTAAGTGAATTTATGATTTGAGGCCACATGTATCCAATTTAGCATTCCTTCTACACGGCAACCCGTTTCATCAAAATGATTAACATCCGACCTAATAAGACAGTCCTTAATCTTCTCCAAGGGTTCCTGAATAATATCTGAGCAGAATTTTGTGATATTCGCTATTGTCCCCTGGCTCAAGCGAACATTAAATAAATCATACAACAATTCGGATGTCCGCTTGTATGGTAAAAGCTGGTAAATTCTAAGATAAGTTATAACGGATTTTAGGCGAGACCCATACTGTATTGGGGCTTTCACATCTTCAGGGAATACAGCCTTGTTGATATGATTACAGAATGGACATTTTTTGATCTCAGCCTGATGTTCTGTGATTTCTATTTGAACTGGCGGGATATCAAATACTTGACGTTTCTCAGTATCTTGAACCGGTTTGTCTTTTAAAAAATAGCTGCAACTCTCACATTTATCAACAGTATGCTTTTCTATACGATCGGGTTGTTCAACCTGTTTCAGCGTATATCCTTTATGTCCTTTTTGTCCGCCGGTTTTTCTTTCAGTTTTTCCCCTCAAACTTTTTGGTTTCGGTTTGGCAAGCCCATCCGAAGAAGGAGGTTTGTGACTATTACGGCTATTCTTCGACAGACGTCCTTCTATAACCTGTATTTTCTGCTTAAGCTTCGATATCTCTTTCTTGGACTCATGAAGTTCTTTAGACATCAAACAAATAAGCCTGACAGCTTCATCTTCTCCAGACCGATAAATAATTCTTGCGCTTTTTTCATATTTCATACGATTAATTTCTTTCGAAAGTCTTTACATAAAGGATAAACATATACGTCTTTGACAGGTGCTTGTATAGTCCTATGCCTGTCATTGCGTGTTCTTCCTTTTGTCTTGCCCGTACAAATCCAATTGGCCGCTTTATAACATGTACCTTTAAACCGGCTTCTGTCTACAAATGTTTCAAGCAAGTAAATAGGATGTCCATATTTTTTGATCCAATCCTCATTTATACAACGCGATATCTTGCCAAGAATATGACTGGCCAGATGAGGAATCTTTACCCAGGGAAGAATCAAGAATCTGGTGTTATTTGTTATGCGATTAACATTATTTTCACGTGTCTTATGACCCCATCCGATAAATTTATCTCGGGATACCGTTTTCCAGGCCGCTGAACCGAACAACACACATGACAACGGTCGACCGTAATGGTCACTTATCAGATATTGCATATTTTCACCAACGGTTGTTCGATGACCCAGATAATGATATTTTGATAAAAGATAGTTGAATAAAGAATGATATTCAGATCTTGAATGTACATTGATTATTTTCACTCCATTTATGGATTTAAAATCACATGAAATTATGTCTGTTTTGTGTTGAACAAACAAAGGTGTTTTACCCCGGGACTGATTTGCGGCTTCTCTGCGGCGAGCTGGCAGTTCGATATGACCGGCTCGTTCCAGTTTTAAAAGTAATGTTCGACAGGCCATGTCCTTTAG
>CAYVTJ010000183.1:0-1840 GCA_964454475.1 Microcaldota archaeon
ACCGCCACTGAGCCTTGACAGCGGGCAACTAACCAGCCTTGCCACGCGGGTTTGACTCCGCTTCATGCCGATTGTTAACTTTCTTTATTTACGTTACACTACTATCCTTTAAAGGGCTATATTCTGTAAGAAGTCTTCGTAAATACCGAAATGCCAATAGACATAAAGGAAAAACATAATCTGATGGAGGCGAAAAGTTTCCATGTACAACTTTATTTCGTCCGCTAAAGACTTCCATTGCACTTGATACATCAAAAGGAATTATGTTATGTTGCTCTAACCATTCTGCTTTCCTAACTAAACCGTTAAATTGGGTTGGCTGTTGTCCCGCACTCACTAACATTTTATTAATGACTGCTTCAATTGAAGGAAATATAATTCTTAATGCTTCAAGATATTTTCCTTGTTGATATAGGATGACACTTGTATTGATAGATTCATTATTTTCATGATCAATGAACTGACTTTTCTTAACATATTCAAGAATATCTTCTATTTCTGAAGAAGTTTTTTTTAGAACATCACCAAGCTCCTCAGCTTTTATCATTGTTGAAGCGGCATCTCGAAACGGATTATCATGTTTGACAATTCTACTCAAAATTATTTTCCCTATGGGAGTGACTTCAACATTTGTACAACTTCTTTCAGATGTGATAATGCCCAGTCGAAATAAAACCTGCCTATGCGATGAAAAAGGAAGAACTCTTTCCGTTTTTCCTTCTAAAATATTCTGTAGTATTTGACTATGGATATGATGAAAATCTTGAGTTCCAGTACTGATCAAGGTATCTATACTTAAAACGAATATTGTTCCTTGAATTGGTGATAATTCTAGAAAGAATTCTCCTAAACTAGTCGTCTTCCATTGAGAGGCTTGATAATTCCATGTAATCAGCCAACGTTTTTGAGCAAATGTATAAGCAAGAGTTTGTTCATCCCCCATTTGATCCCATATCTCATGTAACATCCAGGCAAGCTGTTCTTCAAAATCGTCCGTTTCCTCTCCCATATTATAATAATATTCAGCCAATACAGCATGGATAACTTTCGTTAAAATCCGATATATTTGTTCTTGTTCAGTAATTCCAAGTTTGTTAAGATGAACAATACAGACACGTACCAATTCATAAAAAAAACCTTGAGTAAACCACTCAAATAAGAGGTATCCAAATCTTTTTACATCGTGAGACATCTCTTGAACTGCATATTCTCGTACACGTTGAATTAAATCAGGTGGTGGTGTAATATGTTCCCGAATATCGCCCCCTGTTAATTGAATATCAGTGACAGTATTTTTAATAGTTTCAAAAAAGGTAATCATCGCTTTTTATCCCTTGAATTCTGTATGTTTCTTAGACTCAAAAGTTAACGCCGCTGCTCAGCCGCCTTTGCCCGCCCTGACGCTGGCAACCAACGTAACCGACAGCACAAAACCTTGAATTGGCAACTAACATAACAACGGCGCGCGGGCAAAGGTCGGTTGCAGCAGCATTGTTAGAACTTCTCCTTCTATCACGGCAAATTCAGACTTTATGACCTCAGTATGTCTGCTTCATCTTGCACAATATCCTTCAATCTCTTACGTTTTCATGACATCTTCCTGAAGAAGTACTATCACATAAGTCTGTGAATCTGTGAAACAGTCTGTGCCTCTTCTTATTGAAGATAAACCCGTCTTCTCTTTCCCACATATCTTCTTGCGTCTTCTTTCTCCTCTTTTCTCCTCTGTATGCCTCATATGAGAGGTTTTTCTTCTCTCTTTTTCGATCATGCTCCTGTGTGAATATGATGAGAGATGTCTACCTCAGTTCATCCCGACGAAATCCTCGTTCCTCAAGGG
>CAYVTJ010000184.1:0-1829 GCA_964454475.1 Microcaldota archaeon
TTAAGAAGCCTCTTGAATCTAACTTCCTCCGGTCCTTCATAAGCCTCTTCCTTTGAAATTAATCGCCCATTCTCCTCCATGTCTCCATAGAGTTTGAAGGGCTGGCTTTTTTCTCTCATATAATTTCTTATGTCCCCCACCAATTGCTTATCCTTGTCTGCCAGTCTTGCATAGATATGCCTTCCTTTTGCATTTATATGCGTCATCAGCCTGATGATCTTTGATTCATTCTTGTCCCCTTCCGAAAATTCGATACCTCTCTCTAAAAGAAGGGTGTTTATATCATATCGATGATCAAGTTTTGCCATTTGTGAAATAACAAGACTTACCAGATCATCTTCTGTTGTTTCGGGAAATATCCTGTTTATTGAAGGGATATTCGCGAAAGAGACCGGTCCTTGATAGCCTGTGGGAAGGTTGATGGAAAAAAGGTTCTTTTTTGCGAGATATGTTGCGGGTTTGATCGGTGATGTCATCCCATCAATCCAAAATTCGACCCCTCTCATCATATCATAACCCAAACTCTCACGTCCAAGGTCTTCTGAATCATTAATGACCTGCAGGAGGTCTTTTGTATAAAGTGTCAACCAGGCTTCAAAAGCAGTTCCCTCCGATCTCGCCAAACTGGCGGGAATGTACCCGCCTTCGAAGAATTCCGATGCCACTGGATCATAGTCTATCATTGAACCCCTGAATACGGTCATGGCAGTTTGCACATTTCCTTTTATGGCCGCTTGCCTCATCTTGTTCAATGCCAATCCAGGGCAGGGATTCGCCCCATATCCCATTACAGCGAACTGCTCCTCCATTGATGGAGTGCCCATCTCTTTCAGCAGATCATTCACTCTTCTAAAGGATCCATCCACGAATGCATAAGCCGATAACGGATCAGCACCATCTGCGAATGACATCAGATGGACAGTCCCCTGGTGGCCATTGTCAATCAACACAAAGGATCCAGCAGCCCTGTCTCCAGGATATCTATGGGAAAACCATCCCTCGGTGATTTGTATCCGTGTGCACATGATACCAAGGGATTTTTCCGCCATCTGGCAAGCTTCTTTGCATCATCTAGGCTGATAGGCTTATGCTCATCAAACGGATTATTCACTCTCCTCTTCATTTAAATCCCCATGCATAGGCAAGTATTTAATCAGTCATGTATATGGACGATCGCGGTTCCGGGGAAAGTCCCCTTTTCCGCTTTTATCTTGAGGGATAAGCCTAAACTATTGAACAATTCGGTCTTTCCGTAATCAATGTTCCAATAACTTTCCGCTTGTTCGCTACTCATGAACTCAGAGTGCATCGCTATCTTAATTCCTTTGCTGCCTATCCTTTCCACAGATAAGGAAAAACGTCCATATACCGCTCCTTGTGCATCCTTAAATTCTGCGTGAATCAGATCGTCACCATTCCTAATCCGGCAGCTTCCTTTTCTCGCGAATACCGAACCCGGACCAGACTTGCCAAATATTATGCACCTATCATTCTTGCCTGTCTTCACCGATGGACCCGCGGTCCCGAACCCCCCGCATGACATGATGGGAAGAATGGATCCTGCAGAAATGGCAAAGGCAGTTACGGCTTTCTTCCATCTGGTCCTTCCAATCCCTGTTCTTCCCTCTTTCCCGATTTTCCTTTTGCTTTTCATTAACCGATTCTTGATTGTAAGACTTTAAAAAACACAAGTCAGTAAAACACAATAAAAAAGGTCAAAACCCAGCATCTCCGGAATGACCTGGAGAGGTGTATCCTTCCATCTGTCTTAATCACTTGACTTCGCCAGATTAGAATAAAGAAGGTTGTCTGTTTTATCTTTTTGGGCT
>CAYVTJ010000185.1:0-1806 GCA_964454475.1 Microcaldota archaeon
ACCAGAAACCACCACAAAATAAACTCAGGATTTAACTACCTTCGGAAGTACTATTCAAGGCATCCTTCCATATGCTTTAGCTCTTTTCCACATATGGGCAAATGCCTTCTTCTATGCACTGCTGGAATTCTGTGTAATCCGTCATAATCATTCTTGTCCGACAAAGGCCCTCACCGCTTGCATTAGACCTTCGGACTTAGCTTTCCATCCAAGAAGGAACCCCTGAAGCCCATCCATCCCGCCGAGTTGGCTCAAGATACCGTCACCAGACTCCAAAACCTCTTCATCACTACCAAATCCAGGTATCCTGAATAATGCACTCAATAAGGAGACAACCCCTCTTTTGGTGAAAGCTTTTCCGCTTCCTCTTCTCTTGTTTGCCCATCTCTCGATAAAGGATTTTGTTCTTGGGTTGTTCAAAAAGTCCTGCAGGTTCGATGATTTATCTGAAGTTCTACTCGAAGCTCTGGCTTCGTGTTCGAAAGATATATCCCTTTCAGGAGATTGCATCTGTCTTGATCTGAGTATACCTGTAAGCATAGGGTCACCACAATTGAGCACTCAGACCATATTTATAAATTTACCTTTTGTAACCTATACTTCTCAAAAATGCTTTTCTTTTCTTTTTCTGCTCCATGTCCTCGATATCTTTTGGAATTTCCCCATCGGAAACCCCAAGTATCGCCCTTCCCGATCCAGTATCAGCATATATTACTTCGAGATTATTTGCTGTGGCAGTGAATATCCTGCAGACCTCGCTCAGGTCCTTTATTCGGTTTAAAATATTTACCGGAAACCCTTCTCTTATGAAGACAAGAAATGTGTGTCCAGCACCCAACCTCAAGGCTTCCTGTTCTGCATGCTTGACCAGCGCATCATCATTTCCATCACTCCTAACCAACAGGTCACCAGATGCCTCGCAAAAACCGATTCCGAACTTTATCGCGATGCCGCTTTCTATTATCGTCTCATAGAGATCTTCAACCGTTTTTATGAAATGACTATGTCCAAGTATCACATTGCATCCTTCCGGTATCCCGATTCTCATCTTCTCGATTTCCATAATGATTCACCTATACGATACACTTCAGAGTCCGAGCTCCCTTAATATCTTGCTTGTCTTGAATTTCTTATTATCGATCTGCTTTTCAAGCTTTATTATCCTGACGCCTTCAGGCCTTAAGAACGGCTCCTGATCATAGCCATATATAAGCACATCCGGACCAACATAATCAAGCAATTCCTCGGGTTTATTCATACCAAGCAGCGCAACATCAACAGGTTTCAGGAACTCGACCATCGCAAGACGATATTCTTGAGAATGTATTGGCTTTCTTTTCTTTTTTTCGATGTGTTCGTCTTTTGCAATTGCCACTGTAAGGACATCGCCATGCTTTGATGCCTCATTCAATGTGTAGAGATGGCCGATGTGAAGTATATCAAAAACACCTCCAGTAAGAACGACTCTGATCTTCCTTCTGAATTCGTCTTTAAGGAAAAAACGATCCCTTTCCTGCCTGAGCATGACCTTCTCGTTTTCTATCAGGAAATGATAGCCCTCCTCCGGGATGCCATTGTTCTGCAATTGCATGAGGAATAGTTTCTTTATCATCTGTTTCTTGATATCTCCATCTGCCATGGTAAATTTTCGAAGATGTTGTTTAAATGGATTAGTGCCCTTAGGGCTTTGCGTCATAAATAGCTCTGATCAAACTGTTTGACCCTAACTCCCTGCTCAAACCTGACTTTCTAATTCTGACCTAAGATTTAAACTCCTGCTTTTGATTTCTATTCGACAAAATAGAG
>CAYVTJ010000186.1:0-1716 GCA_964454475.1 Microcaldota archaeon
CTTCATGATCCTCATCATGCCAGACGATTACATTCACAGGACCATACTTTTTGCCAGTGAACAAAACATGTCGCTTGCATCTGGAATGACCCGGCGGAACAAGCTTGCTCAGAATACCGATTTCGAATTCTTCATCGTCCACGTATATTTTAATGCTCTTAGCAGTCCGACAAACATACAACCACCCAAAATTCTTCAGAGTTTTTTGGAGTTCAACGCCATCGAATTCACCATCACCCAGAAAGACAACGCTTTGGGTCTTTTCAGGAATTATGGTCCTAACGCTATTGAGCAAATCGATGTGCATTTGTTCGAGAAAATGGCCTTTTTTCTTCTTAACCACAACATATGCAAGCGGCAATGCACGTTTTTTATAAATCACGTTGACAATAAGTGTCATGCATCCACGCCCCACGGTGCTGCCATCCATTGCCAGGACAATTTCTTCAAGCCCCAACATCGCCAAAAGCGCTGCAGCAAATGGCAAAAATATCAATTCGTGGGTGATGTTTTCATTCATGAGCCAGCGCTTAATCCGTTTTTCAACGCTTGCAATCTTGGCTTGGCAAGGGTTCATTTCCGCAATTTTGGGCAGATGTGTGTGGCGGCTTCCGACGATTCCATTAATCATAGCCGCCAATGTGTTCAAATGTCGGGCAAAATTGCCTTTTGGTTGACTCGGATACATTTTATCCAATGCGTTTCTTATAGCCCTGTACCTTACTATATTATCACTCATGTAAGCCTCCTTGCTATTACTAGTTTGGAAACTTACAGTAACATCAATAGGTTATCTTGTCCATGAAAAAAATATCAAACATATCAGATAGTTATAAAATTTATTAATTTTTCAAAAAGTGTACGGTAGTGAAAGACACTATTGAACATGAAAGACTTTAAAGCCTGTGATATTTGGATCCTTGTGTCTAAATAAAAAACGCTCGGATTAGTAGCTGCAATCATGAATGAAAGATTCAACAAACCTATAGTTTTTCTCTCACACTCAAAAAAAGATAAATCGTTCATTAACGAACTGTATAATGATCTTTTAAAATGTCAAATATCCCCGTGGCTTGATGAAATTGAAATTAGACATGGAAAGCCATGGCTAGATTCAATTTTCGAGCATGGCATTCCTACTTGCGATTCTGCTTTGGTGTATCTAACACAAAATTCAATTGAATCAAAAATGGTCAAAAAAGAAATTGATGCAAGTCTGATTACAGAATTATCCGACAATTCAATTACATTTCTTCCTTATGTTTCAGACACAAAAATCAGAAGCTATCTTAGATCTGATTTACAAACCCTACAGATTCTTGAATGGAATATTCAAAATTACAAAGAATTGTTGCCTTCTGTTGTTGCTGAAATTTGGCGTAGCTTCATGGAAAGGAATATTGTATACGCTGTTCAAAATGAACAAAACAAGCGTTTGAAACTCGAAATAGAGGTACAAAGATTAAAACATGCCCAAAACTCATCTGTTTTTAGCCAATCTGAAGAAGCAGATTTTTCTTATATTCATAGTTGTTTCAATAAACAGCTTTGTTTTGATTTGTCAGAATATAGTTTGAAGCAAATCAAAAACTCTGTCACAAAAGATGAAAAGATTAGCAGCTATAAATTCTCATTAAGCCTTGGCGATCTAATTTCTCAATTAATTTATGTGAATAGTACTGATTTTAAAATGAACACACTAAAAAAGGTTATTAA
>CAYVTJ010000187.1:0-1692 GCA_964454475.1 Microcaldota archaeon
GCTGAAGCCATTTCTTTGTACAAGGACGACTTTCTCACCAGGGACGTCGACGCCCAATGGGCAGCGCCGGTCCGCGAATCCTTGAAGCAAAGGCACATCGACGTCCTGCTTCGCGTTGCCCGCTCTTATGAAACGCTCGGTTCCTGGACCAAAGCGGTCCGGCATTACGAAATGGCCCTGGAGTGCGATCCTGTCCTGGAAGAGGCCTATCGCCGGATCATGACCCTGTATGCGGACAAGGGAAAACGCGGCCAGGCCCTGCAAGTCTTCGAAAGATGCCGAAAGAACCTGAGAAAGCATGTCGATATCGAGCCTGATGAAGTCACAGTCTCGATCTATCGAAGGATTCTCGGGTAACCACTCCAACCCCCCTTCCCGCCAACCTGTTTCCTGGCCAAAAAATTTTTTCCTGTGGTGAATGCTTATTCAACTGTCTGAAATACATTGCTTCTGTCGAAAGAAGCGGGAACCTTTTCGGAACCTCCGGGGGGCTATAAGAACCATAAGGCTTAAGGAGCAGACGGCACCTGCTCATGCTCTCCCCTGAGATCATGACACCCTGTAATCCAAGGAGGTTCACGATGTACAGACATAAAGTCCAGGATGTCGGCACAGAGGCCCAGAATCATGAAACTGAATTTTTGGGTGTTGAGGGAGAAAAAGACAGTGTTGGAAAACTCTGCCTGCATTGCATGGCCGGGACCCTCTTTTGGGGGTTGATGGTGGCTCTGACCTATTTGTTGACCTTCACTGGAATCGTCTACGCCATACCTTGAACTCATAAAGTAATTGCTGGAAAAACCGTACCCATCGTGAGGTGGGGACGGAAAGCTACGGGTCTTCACTTCTCCACATAATCTTGCTTTCTATCTGAAATTCCGGCGCAAAAAGACTGCCGAGCTGCCGAATGTGACATCGTCAAAGTCACATATGGCGTAGCTTGGCTTTTTTTTTTGGGCAATGCATCAAAGAGAAAGTTTATATATATGAGATTATTATCTGGAGGTTATATGAAATCAAAATATTTTTTCAGGTATTATGTAGTGTTGCCACATAAAAATATTATGAATAATAAATTATTTACGAATGATGTGCTTCTAGTCCAAGAACTGATGTCTTGGTTCAATAAACGATGGCATCCCCCACAGAGCAAGGGGGGCTCAAATTTAGAGATAAAAAATCGATAAACAATTATCTCCTGTTTGAGAATCTGGCCGCCCTAAAAACTCCAGGATTCTGGATGTATTCTTGAGAATTGACCGACTCATGCTTGATTATCCTATCCACAAGTTTTATCGAACCAATCTTTTTCACCATACCTGAGATATGCTCTATGAGAACTGAAGTGCAGTTTTACGGCTATTATGTCTCGACAGTAGTCCATTTTCTAATTTGAATGCAATACCACGTGGATAGTGCACTCTTTAAGCGACCAAAATTCAACTTTGTCTTCTTGATTATCCCTTGATTGATATCCAACCGAATTATCTGCAAACTGACTTCCCGAATATCATAAGCATGATGCAACACTTTGGAATTATTGGACTATACTATCTCCTGGCACGTATTATTCATTACATATAAAGTAAGATCTTCTTTGTATTCAATCTTTATTTAAATTGAGGCCGAATGTTTAAAAATGAATGAATCTCAATGAATTGAGAATATTTCATGGCTTTTGTCAATAAATCC
>CAYVTJ010000188.1:0-1690 GCA_964454475.1 Microcaldota archaeon
TCGATAGACCGGTATCGGAAGAGATCAAGCGCAAAACTGACGAGCTGCTCATCAGCTTTGCGAAGCATCTCTTCCAGGATAAAATCTACATCAGAACCTTGAAAAACTTTTCTCAATTCAGATCTTTCAAATTGGTTATTTTTAAGCGAAGAGAATAACGCATCTCGATATTTGGAGCGTTCTAAAACGAGTATTATGAGCCAAAGAATCGCGAAGAAAACAATGAAAAGTGAATAGTGAGTCAGAGAGATTCCAAAGGCAGATAAGCTCATAAGTAATATTCCTCCGATCCCCTGACCGAGAGGTTCAACCAACCCGCCCATCATAGTCTGTGCTCGTATACGCAGAGAAAAAGGTAATGGGAGAAACAGAATTTCACGGGAAGGGAGGTCTAGTGATTCTGTAAGAACGATTCGGAGAAAATTCGCAGTAGTGATAATCAAAAATGTCTGAGCGGGAAAGAATCCATATCCGGTTGAATAGTAAGTAAGACTCATCACAAGATGAAAAGAAGGCAGGATCATCAAACACGGAATAATTCCAACCCGGTGGAGGAGAAATTTGACCCCCAAAACCTGAAACAACAGAGTCGTAATACCTGCATAGCCATAAAACAACCCAAAAAAGGCTGCAAGATCTGGACTCTTAAGATAGATATCTTTGGCTGTTATTTTCATTTGAATATCCAGCAAAATAAAACACAATACTCCAAGCAAGGCAGCTAAAAATAGGAAGATAATATAAGGTTTTCCAAGTATCAAATTGAGATAACATTGTGTTTTCTTAGGAATTTTCGTCGAGAAAACAGTCCAATTCACGGCAGTTCCAATCTTGTAAATAGACACGATGCACCCGATTTCTGCTATAAGTAACCCTTCACACACGTAGAGCATATTTTCTGAACCGATACGCGGAACAATTCTACTGATGAGTGCTCCGGCAGCAATACTTCCAAGAGTGAGGCCACTCATAATATAAGGATAGACTCGTTTGGCAGCATGAGTCGTGAAATAATCTCCAGCAAAGGAGAAAAAGAGTAACATAGAAATTTGTCCACACACCTTGATCCAGATAACGAGCAAAAAATAGAGTCCCACACTCCCCTGATCCAGATCAGAAGAGATGGCCTGACGCAACAGGAACAGAGAGATAAGAAAGAACAACTGCATCCAGATAAGAAGATGAATTCGGGGAATCTTATCTAGTACCTGCCTGTAAAACCATGTCACAATGATCGTGACAACAGCAATTCCTAAATGCCCCCAGGCGTATAAGAGACGAATCTTTTCTGGTGGAACACGGGTAAGAAAGAGCGAATCTGCCGTTGTGAAGCCCACAGTGATGAACATCCCGATACAGATATAATACATAAAAAATATTTGTACGAGCCTGAATTCTTCTGGTCGAATATCGAAAAAATATGTAAATATCTTTTGTTTAAGTCTACGCATAGAAATATGTACAAATGGAGTGATATTCTACCTGTTGTAGGGTATCGTTTATCCAAACTGCCTACAAAACAGTAGATTTATAGAAAAATACCTATTTCCCCAAATGTTTATAATTCGACAATGCTAAAATTCAAATGTTGATTCCCTGTAACCGCTTCTTTGTGAATGCAGATTGTAAGTAATACGCAGAAAATAACGTCCCATTTTTCTGCTCCCGTTGGATTGCCAAATCCAACGGG
>CAYVTJ010000189.1:0-1690 GCA_964454475.1 Microcaldota archaeon
ATTCATGGCTCGCTTTGTCATGATAGAGTTGGAAGAAGGATATGCCGACCTGAGCGATAAGAAGATTGAGGCATTCATCAATAACGCAAAAGATAAAGATGGAATAGGCGATTACAGTTATGAAGATGAACATGCGGCTCAAGAGGTTCTGAAAACCTTGCGCACCTTCTATGACATTTTTAAAGATGATCCCATTCTGGATAAGCACAATGGCATCAAAGAATTGTCAGTGGAGTATTTCATCATTTCCACATATTTGCTCATTAGGCATTTACACAAGCATTATGTGATTGATGAGCAGTTGAAAGTAACAATCAGAGAGTTCATATACTACTTCCATGAACGATGGAAGACATACGATGTGATACTGTAAACTAAAAGTGGACACCTTCATAAGGATGTGAGAGAATAAAAAAGATGGAGGTGACAGATGAAAGAAAAACGAAGACACTACAGCCGGGAATTTAAATTGAAGGCAGTACGAATGGAAAGCAACCGAAAGCCTGGAGAAACACAGGCGGATGTAGCGGATGCACTGGGGATTAATGTAAATCTGCTGGTAAAGTGGAAAAAGAAATATTCCCGGACAGCAGAAGACGCATTTTTAAAGAAGGATCCACAGCTGCTTGAATTGGAAAGATTACGCAAAGAAAACAAGTCGCTGCAGGAGGATAGAGACATATTAAAAAAAGCCTTGAGCATCTTCGGCCGTCAAGAAAAGAACTGAGATCGTTTGTGGAGACACAGAGAGATCGGTGGA
Organism: Microcaldota archaeon; assembly: GCA_964454475.1. GTDB lineage: Archaea > Micrarchaeota > Micrarchaeia > Anstonellales > Bilamarchaeaceae > CAYVTJ01. Next base: position 761 of record CAYVTJ010000189.1, read on the forward strand.
GCGTTCAGAAGATGCTGAGAGTATTTGAGTTATCAAGAAGTGGTTATTACAGGAGCAGACATAATAAGCCTGGGAAGAGAAAACAGGAGGAAGAGATGTTTGCCGAGGAGATACAAAAGATTCACAAAGAAAACCGTAAAGTATACGGAAGCCCGAAGATACGGGAAGAGCTGGTGAAATCAGGATATGTGATCAGTCGACAGCGGGTGAAAAAGATAATGGACAAGAACGGTATCAAAAGGAAAGTCGGGAAGAAATTCAAAGTAACAACAGATTCAAAACACAAGGAAATGTGGTCACCGAATTTGTTGGTTCGTGATTTTTCAGTGCCGCAGCCAAATGCCGTGTGGGTTTCAGATATCACGTATATTTCGACCAGAGAAGGATGGATGTATCTCTGCGTAATATTAGATCTGTTTTCAAATTATGTTGCGGGATGGGCACTGCGTCCTCACATGAAAGAATCGCTTGTAATAGAGGCATTGGATATGGCCTACAAACGTCGTAGACCGCCAAAGTATTTAGTGTTTCACTCAGACGGGGGACGACAGTATGTGGGGAAGAAATTTCGAAATCGGTTGAAAAGATATGGCATGCTGCAAAGCATGAGCCGAAAAGGAGATCCATGGGACAACGCTGTCGCAGAATCATTCTTTTCGCAGTTAAAAAACGAGCAGATTCATCCGTATGTATTTCGGACACGGCAACACCTTGATGACGCTGTGTTCAGCTACCTTGAAGTATTTTATAACCGGAAAAGAACCCAACAGAAGACTGGCTGGGTATCTCCTGAAGAATTTGAAAGGAACTGGAAATTGTCTAATTTGGATAAAAAATGTGTCTACTAAAAGTTAACAGGATCACTTACGCCTAGATACTACCTACAGCACAGTAGACTTCAAATATAAAGAGTTGTCTTCTGGTAAAAAT
>CAYVTJ010000190.1:0-1622 GCA_964454475.1 Microcaldota archaeon
GTCTTCAATACTATCTATCTTAGACTCGAAGGATTTAAAATCGAAATTGTGCCTAAAATCAGGAATTTTCTTTAGTTCATCATATTCTTCTTTTAATGATTCAAGTTTTTCTCGAAGTTGGGCCTTCATCTGTTCTGGATCAAGGGGTTTACAGTATAATACTGGGCTACCCCTGTGTTCTGTGTTGAAAAATGTACCACGGGATTTACCTATCTCAATAATCTGTTTAATCTCGTCCAGCTGATATCCAGAATAGAGAAGCACAGGGAAGAGTTCACGGATGTCCACCCACCAGCATTCCTTTCCATCAATCTTTAATAGGCTTTGCGGTTTTTCGCCGGTTATTGTTTCCATAATTTTCTCTTCAAGTGGGTGCAGTTTGAATTCCACAATCGCGTCATCTGCACGGCTACCCAATTGAATATGTATTAAATTTTCATATCCGCTAAAAAAATCACTCAGATTCATTACATTAGTATCAAAAGCGTTTGCGACCTCATTTTTAGGAGCTTTCCATGGCTCTCTTCCACGTTTACATGATAAGGGGATGGTTTGATTTTGAAGTGCCAAGATATAATCTTTCACTTTTTTTGTCCACTGAGGCTGCCTAATGAGTGTCGAATAGTTTGGAAATCTTTTCCTTAGAATATAAGCACTAAGCGATGGTATAAGATCAAAAGCACCGCTTGGAATCATCGAGGATGATTTTTCAGATGCTTGAATCCTAATTTTTTCGTTTTGAAAGAAACTAACTGGTAGATGTCTTAGTATCTGCTTTTTCATGGCATCCCATATTGCATCGACATCTTTTGGGAAACTCTGACGATCCATTTCCCCCATGAGGTAAAGAATTCCAAGAGGTGTAAGATAACTTGGATCGATAATATTTTCCAGCTGATCATTCGGGATTGGGTCACTTGCGAGATCGACTACTATCCTGATAATTGCCGGTTCTGAAAAGTCTGGTTTTTCAGACAATATTTCCACAATCTCATTTGGCAAAGCTTCTTCACTGTTCCACCGCAACAGAAAATGGACAAACACGTCCGTATTAGAATCTTTATCTATAACATCCTCTGGTTCGATTGTTTCGCTAACAGGTCCAACAGCAATTTGGAATTTTCGCTTTGGAAAGTCTTTTACAGTCTGCTTGAAAGCACCGACAGTAGATGTTATCTTGACGTTTCCTCTATCTGTCCATTCTTCCAGAGCATCCCATCCGACTAACTGCATTCCACTGCGTTTTACGAAAATAATTGGTACGATATTCTTGACGAAGGCTTCCTGAGCGATCTTGAAACTCTTTGGGGCTGGTGCAAATTCGTTAAAAATCTCCTCAATTGTACGATCAGGTTCTTTTTCATCAGCGATGCCTTCAGCTTTTAACAAATTTACAAGACCATATAGATTGTGCCTTTTATAAACTAATCCATAGCTTTTTGCCTGATTCAGAAATGATGGATCTATACTAATTGCTTCCGCCTGTTCGACGGTAATCCCGTTAGGAAATCCTGCAAGAACCAGAATTGATGCTTTGTCAAGGTTTTCAGCCTCCGGACGGTTCAAAGATTCTTTTATCCTTGTTGGATAATCTGGTACGACAAGAATCTCATCTTCAAGGC
>CAYVTJ010000191.1:0-1583 GCA_964454475.1 Microcaldota archaeon
ACTATATGATTATTTTGCAGATGTGAAACCAATTGTAACCTCAATGTAATTGAAATACATGATGAACAATAATAACCCATACAACTTCACAGTAGGCGAACTAATAAAAATACTCCAACAACACCCCAAAGATATGCCGGTGGTGGTTAGCGGTTACGAAAACGACCCTGCTCCGAAAAAGCAGACAGTGGAAACGAGCTCTTTGACGAATTGAATTCTAGCCTCTTAATTCGACCCAAGGTTAAAATTTTGCCCCTCCCGCATTTTTAATTTTTTCTGCCAACGCTCATTTGGCACATAGACAAGCCGCTCAACCCAACTCACAAACCCAAGCTTGCCAAAGAGCCAAATTTTTTCATCCCGCAAGGACAGAGATTCAAAAAAAGATTGTAACTTTGACAAAAAATGTCCAGATTTAATTTTCAAGAAAAATATAGAAATGACTATTAAAGAATCTTTTGGGGAACATATTAGGAAGTTAAGAGAAGAAAATGGGCTTCCCTTGAGGAAAGTTGCTGCTATACTGGACATTGATCCATCTACACTTAGCAAGATTGAAAGAGGGGAACGATCTGCAAACAAAGAAATGATTTCCCCTTTGGCAGAACTATTCAAAGAAGATATTGAAACACTGGGTTTGATTCTACTTAGCGATAAAGTAGCATACGATTTAAGGGATGAAGAAAATTCAAATGAAATTCTCAAAGTAGCGGAAGAGAAAATTAAGTATTTAAAAAACAAAAGCCTTCAACAAGGCAAAATAGATTTTGATAAGCAATGACCATTCAAAACCTTGTAAATAAATATCATTCCAACAGAGATAATTATCTCAAAGCGACCTTTAATGAGACGCAATTGAGGTCTGATTTTTTGGATCCATTGTTTGAACTTTTAGGATGGGATATTAAAAACAAATCAGGTAAGCCGACCAATGAACGGGAAGTTCTATTAGAAGAAGCATTGAAAGCAAATGCTTCTGAAAATTCTAAAAAACCGGATTATACTTTTCGGCTTTTTTCTGAGCGTAAATTTTTCCTTGAAGCTAAGAAACCAAGTGTTTCCATTGAGGCCAATATTGATAATGCCAAACAGGTAAGACGATATGGGTTTACTGCTAAGCTGAAAATTTCAGTTCTTTCTAATTTTGAATATCTATTGATTTATGACTGTTCCATCAAAGTTGAGAAAGATGACAGCCATAACAAAGCCCTAATAAAAAAATACCACTACACGGAGTATGCAGACAAGTTTGAAGAACTACAATCTTTGCTTGGCAAAGAATCCGTTTACACAGGACAGTTTGACGAAGAATGGAAGAGCATTGAGGAAAAGCTTAGCCTGTTCAGTATTGACCATCTATTCCTAAACCAGATTAATGAATGGAGAAAACAGCTTGGGGCAGAAATTTACAAACATGACCCCAAGATTTCAGAACAATTGCTCAACGACTATGTGCAGAGTTATATCAACCGGATTATTTTTCTCCGGGTGTGTGAGGACAGGGATTTAGAAACCTATCAAACCTTACTCCAATTTGCCGATCAGCAGGATTTCAAAGCTCTTTTGAAAAAATTCGATCAAGC
>CAYVTJ010000192.1:0-1579 GCA_964454475.1 Microcaldota archaeon
TCCAGCATAGGTGGCCATTTATTTTAATGTGTTAAAAGAAGTTCGGAACTACTGTGGAATGGATGAATTTCATTTTGAGTGGTGTACTATATGCAGATATGAATGCATGAAAAAAAATACTTCAATAAGGATGTTGAAAACTGCATTCACCAAGCTGCAGGGGAAAATAATATTGTGATCAAAATGATTGCAGTTGGTTCTGATCATGTTCATCTTGATGAAGTAATTCCTTTCAATATGAATCCATGCACTGCAATTGGTTTGTTAAAAAGCAGGTCTGCATATTCTATCTTCAGACTGCATGATGTTGTTAACAATTACATAGAAAGGCAACAGTTTGATAAACTGCATGACTCAATAGAACTGGCTAAAGAAGAATTCAGACAAACAAGCCTCCGTAATTTTCTGTAAATTCAACAGGAAACCCCGCATCGCGCCCAAAGTGCGATGCTGCCTCGGAAAACGAAGCAAGCCTTTAGGGCAGGGGTGTTCTAAAATCCGTTTGACCATCAGCTTTATCAAAAAAAGATAAAACAGACAAGCTTCTTTATTCAATCTAGCGAAGTCAAGTTTCAAGGAATGCTTATTCTGGATTTCTCAAGCAAATATGATTTTGACGCAAAGCCGCAGTTCACTATAAAATTATAAATAAGACATGTGAATATAAACCATGAATAAATCAAAGATATCATCCAATGGAAGGATTCCAGGAATGGGTCCATTCCCTCGTTTCAATTCTGAAAAATCAATGGAATCTCCCTCCAGGTTAAATAGGATAAAAATAACCAGGGATGAACTTGTAGAAGATTTGAAGCACGTAGGGGAGGGGTGGGATGATGGGATAGTAGACCTCCTGGAAATCCCGGAGACTCTCACTAAACTTAAGACGGCATCAGGAACATACTATTGCGACTCGGATGATTTCTCAAGCATATTCCTGATTCTATCATCGTTCATCAGTGGGGAGGAAATCAATGATCTGCCTGATTTCGGTCTTGCTCTTTTCAGTACAGGCGGGGGCGTGTTCATGCTATTTGTTGATGGAGAGAGAAACGTCATATTTCGGGAACGAATCTTTTGCATACATGATGATCCCCCGGCGAAAAAATGGGGGAGCATTAGAGACTCCCTTGGCTCATTGCTGGAATCCTCAAATGAAGACAGCGTTATGGTCTATGATCTTGGTTTTATCAGGTCGGTATGATCTTATACTGAAACATTTCAGGATTTTTCAACTTATTCTCGCCAGTTTCAACCCTGCCCACGCTGATTCTTTGCCTCAAAACTATTTGACAGTTTGGCTTCAAACCCGGATTTGCAGCTCAATTTGACCATATTTCTTGAGAAAATCACCAAAAAGAGCCCTCATCCCAGCAGAATAGTTTGCAGTAATCTCCATTTTAGACCATCCTTTTGGATAAATCACTGAAACTGTCAAATTATTCAAATATTTTTTGAGGACTTTTATCTTAGCCCAAAAAGACAAAACAGACAACCTTCTTTATTCTAATCTGGCGAAGTCAGGTCAATGATGCCAGAACAGTATATGAGATGATCTATTACCCAAAGGTCATTCTTG
>CAYVTJ010000193.1:0-1568 GCA_964454475.1 Microcaldota archaeon
TTTCGTTTTTGCCTGATTTTCAGAGGTAAGCCGGAATGAATTTAAAGTCTTACAATCGTAAAGATTGCTTTCCACGTGGAAAGATAATCTTCATTTTTTGATAAAAAAGAAAAAATTATTGGGATTTGGTCTTAACATCTAAGACCACACCGGCAGCTACTGTTTGTCCCATATCCCTAATCGCGAATCTTCCAAGTGGTGCGAAATCCTGGAACTTCTCGACAACGATTGGTTTCAAGGGTTTAATTTTAACGACTGCCGCATCACCCGTTTTCAAGAAATCCTTGTTTTCAGTGACGGGCTGGCCTGTCTTCGGATCCTTCTTCTCAACAATTTCAGTAATCTTTCCTGCAAACTGCGCAGTGTGGATGTGGAAGACCGGTGTATATCCGGCAGACATTGCTGTTGGGTGGTTAAGCACAACCAATTGGGCAGTGAATTCATCTGCCACTGTGGGTGGATTACTCGAAGGTCCGAGAACATCGCCTCTATTGATGTCCCTCTTATCTATTCCTTTCAGATTAAAACCAACATTGTCTCCAGGTCTTGCTTCCTTGAGCTCTTGATGATGCATCTCGATCTTTTTCACTTCACCTTTTGCTCCGGAAGGCATGACGACAATACTTTCTCCTGGCTTGAAGATACCGGTTTCAACCCTTCCTACAGGCACTGTCCCATGTCCAGTAATTGTGAATACATCCTGGATGGGAAGTCTAAGAGCCTTGTTTGAAGGCTTGGGCGGTACACTGAAGGTATTAATCACTTCCAAGAGAGTTGGTCCATTGTACCATGGCATATTATCGGACTTTTTCGTGATATTGTCGCCCGAATAGCTGGAGCATGGCACGAAATTAATCTGATCCACTTTGTAGCCTATCCCTTTGAGAAGATTCTCAACTTCGCCCTTTATCTTGTTGAATTCGTCCTGGCTATAATTGACAGCATCCATCTTGTTCAGATTGACTGCCATTTGATTGATGCCAAGGACTTTCGCAAGGAAAGCATGCTCTTTTGTCTGTGGTTGAATACCGTCCTTGGCTGATACCATCAATATAGCGGCATCCGCCTGGCTTGCACCAGTTATCATATTTTTGACAAAATCTCTGTGACCTGGGGCATCGATGATGGTACACGTATATTTGTTTGTTTCGAATTCCTTGTGCGCAATATCTATTGTCACCCCCCTCTCACGTTCATCCCTTAAGCTATCCATGACGAACGCAAACTCAAAAGTGGCCTTTCCAACCTTCTCTGCCTCAGTCTTGAGTTTGTTCAAGACCTGCTCAGAAATTGCTCCCGTTTCATACAGGATTCTTCCTACCGTTGTCGATTTTCCAGAATCGACATGGCCTATAAAAACCATATTCAGGTGTTCCTTTTCTGCCATAGTTCAAAACCTCCATTCTACTACTTGCAATAGTTTAACCTTTAGAAAAAGGTGCTTTTTTTCATAAGTAGAGGTTTTTTTAAATCTTTAGGGAATTCAGGTAAGAGTTTAAGAATCCCACGGCTGACCTGTAACACTTCAAATTTTTTCTACGCCGTTGATTTTCTCTTCTACGACGTTC
>CAYVTJ010000194.1:0-1564 GCA_964454475.1 Microcaldota archaeon
TTTTAGATTTCATTCTATAACTGCCTTATTTTTAAGATATACGGTTAAATGCAAATCACTCTGAATTGAATTGAAAAGTTTTTACAAAATTCTTAATATTGCAGATATCAGTTTTTCATTTTCTGATTACTTCTTCGCCTTAGATATAAATATTAGATTTAGAGATTATTAGTAGAAAACGGGTTTTTTATCTTATGACTCTATCCTAATATCACAAAGTTTGACACATATATTGAACCACATATAATGCATTGAATTATTAGAAAGAAATCTTAATAAACTGTAATAGATAAATTAAAAAGATAATGAACGTAACAAAAATTGTTCTACATCTAAAATTAACCTGGAATTTAAATGAATATGTCCTTTAAAAATATATAGAAAAATAAAGAGGATGAAAATTGGTTAGTTGCTGTACTAATATCCACCAATTTTCAATGTTGGATCTCCTAAAAGCACCCATTGAGTAATGGTTTTTGGATGTCCTGCTGAGAGATCAGTCATGTCAAACGTGTCAATATATGTATTTAACGTTTGCATGTATGCATCTCCAAGGATTTCCTGATTTTCTTCACCATATTGTCTGAAGAACTCAATAGTAATCCAAGAATCTCCGCCACCAGTAGTTAATTCTTTTCCTGGCATACCATATCCAAGTCCAGTGTTTCCCATAGATGCAATTGCTCCACCATTTGGATTGCTGATTAATCGCCAACTAAATGTTTCAGGAACTGGTACTCCATGACACCACATTGATTTTGATGGAAGACTTGGGAAGAAATATGGTAAGATATCATATAATCCAAGAAGCATTGACACATTGAATTGACTGTTATGGCAACCGCCAACAACTGCAATTGGAAGTTTTTCTTCATTAGACAAGCTATCAATTGGGAATAATGGTGTTGAAAAGAATGGTGGCCATGGTTTAAGCGTAGTTACTTGCAAACCAGTTACACTAGATGGTCCCCGGTCACCTGGAATGCCGGGACATTGATCTGCCCAAACATTAGGACTTCCGTGTCCTGAAAAGAACAAAAAGCCACTGCCCTCACTTACTGAAGTAAGTACATCTTGCATCCCTCTAAGTTTACCATTAGATGTCCACAAAATTTCCTTTTCAAAGTCTTCTGGCATATAATAAAGAGCTCCGCCTCTGCCAAGTAATGCTTTTTCACCAGTTGTCCATTCTCCTTCATAGTACATTTCTGTATTATTCCGCCAATCTTCAAACACGGTTTCACCAGATTCATCTTCAATCCAAACATGAATACTACTTACATTACCATATGGCTTTGGATCGTAACTCTTGCCACGAATGGTTAGTACTTCATCAACATAGCTAACATTTGCCCAGTAAAAAAATTCATTACAGTAATCATTTGAATCAGGGTCAAAAGCGACATCCGTGTTGCCAAGTACATCTCCCTCTGAAATTGATACAATCTCAGCGATTGGAACTGTTGGAAATCCATTTTCCAATGCCTCTGCAACTTCTGGAATTAAATGATCATCATGAGAATAGGTAATCGCTGATTCAGCATCACGGTCCTTAGTAACCGTT
>CAYVTJ010000195.1:0-1560 GCA_964454475.1 Microcaldota archaeon
AACTGTCAAATAGTTTTGAGGCAAAGAATCAGCGTGGGCAGGGTTGAAACTGGCGGGAATAAGTTTTGAATCTTTACATTCCCGAACACATGGACTTCTTTTTTTCGTTCTTTTGAATAGGACCTCTCATCGAAATCATCGACTATTTTTTGGTATATTGGCGGCAGTCTCATGTATGATTTGTTTATCTCAGGAATATAATACTTGAATCTGATTGATAACATCTCTTCTTTCACTTTTTCAGGATCTGTTTCTGCCGGATCCTGTTCATCCGAAGCCGCTATAAATGCCCAGTTTTGTCCGAATGATGGCAGATGGGAGATATTCATTCCAACGTGTTTGAATATCTTCCTAAGATTTTTGTACAATCTGCATGAGTAAGGGTAATCAATAGCAAAATTCCCGTGAGTCACCAGGACACCGCTATTATTCAATAGTTCAGAACAGTGCCTTAAGAATTCCTCTGATCCAAAATACCTGCCCTCTCCGGTGGCATCAACAAGGTCAATGATGACGAGATCGAATTGCTTTTTCTCAGCTTCTTTCACATATTTGATCGCATCACAGATTCTTACCTCTACTTTATCATTTTCAAGAGAGCAGTGATTGATGTCCGAAAAATACTCCTTGCATATGTTTATTACTTTTTCATCAATATCTACCAATATAGCCTTTTTTATGGAATCGTGTTTAAGGATTTCTCTTAGAGCGCATCCGTCGCCTCCACCCAGTATCAGGGCATTTTTTGGTTTTCCTCTTATAGAAGCGATTGCAGGATGGATCATCATTTCATGATAGATAGCTTCATCATTTTCTGTTATCTGCAAAATGGAATCAAGGAAAAGAATCTTTCCAAAAAGAGAGGATTCTGCGATTCTGATTGTCTGATATTCTGATTGATCATCCAGTATTATTTTAGAAAGAGTGATGAAGTTTCCTTCATTCTTTGTATATGTCAGATAGTTTAGACTATCATTGACCATTTCATTCGCCTCTCTCGAAATATTTCACATTCATCTTTTTCATTTCAAGTTTATCTTTGAGATAATGCAAAGCGACCCAGGGATCTCCTCCGCAACTGAATATATCCAGAGTCGCACATTTATGTTCAGGCCAGGTATGTATTGATATGTGGGATTCCGATAGCAGAACGAAGGAGGTCACACCTTGAGGTTCGAATTTATGGGTTCCAGAGCCCAGGACAGTGAGGCCTGCTACTCCTGCAGCATCCTTGAGTTTCTTCTCTATTCCTTCATCATCTATGAGAGATATATCATCAAACCATGCATCAACAATGAGATGTCTTCCTAGAACTAGCCTTTCCGGATTTGCCATGTGAATTTTGTGAATGCTCACAAATTAAAAACCTAGGTTTTTGAACTCATTTTTTTTCTGTTGTGATAACTGGCAGCTGCCTTGTTAACTTCAGTTCATCGACTGTGTTCTGCTGAATTTTGTTGTTTGGAGTTATAACAAGTACCCAGGATGGCAGATAAAAACATCCCTCCTTGATAACAGCGGCCGAAAAGTTGCCAATTTCAGCGGCACTCGCCACCAGAC
>CAYVTJ010000196.1:0-1556 GCA_964454475.1 Microcaldota archaeon
AGCGACATCAATGCAACAGGTTTAAAAGATTTGTTTAAGGGGAATCCTGGAACGGTGGGAAGTTGGAAGAAAGTCCTTGATACTGATGTTAGTGATGCTATTAGAAGGAATCCTGATTTTCTCTCAAAGGTTGATGAATCTGTAAAAAATGGTCTTGATTGGAAAGATGCTTTAGATGATGCTATCCAAACTTTAGGTAAGCCAAAGCCAACCTGGCCAGAGCTTCAGGCATTATGGAAACGTGGGAATGATTTTAATGCAAAAAGAAAGTTTGATTATCAATATAGTGAGGTCTGGATTGAACATCCTACAAAAGTTTATCCTCCTGGACATAAGAATGCAGGAAAACCAAGAAGATATCGTGTTGATTCATATGATGATTTTGGAGATGGAAAGATTGTTTCTCGCAAAGCAACAACACTTTCTGAAATACAGGAATCAACATTTGAGAATTATCTTAAAGAGCTGAAAGATAAATATCCAGAAGGCGCTAAAATTGCGAATTCAGATATTGGGACAAGTTTAAAAGGTAAGCATTATCTTGAAATACCAGATTCAAACAAAAGTTTTTACGAGGCTAATGAGAGCCTTCAGAAATTAGCAGAAAAATATGAAGTAACAGTTGTGTTTAAGCCAGAATAGAAATGAAAGAAAAATTTGTTCAAGATATAATTGACGCCTATAAGGAAATTAACTTTGTTGAAAAAGCAGAGAGGATTTTTCGATTTAAAGATTTTGATAATCGCCTTACTACGTTTAAGCAAGAAGATGTTTTATCCTTTTTGCAAAACATTGGTTATGATTTTGTTGCAAAAAAGCCGGGAAAAGAATTTACTCACAAAGAAACAAATGATTCAGTAGAATTTGTAGTGTCATTCAATTTGAATGGTGGAGTAGTTCTGCCATACCTTTATGTTTATGTTAATGGGGAAAAAGTGCCTTATGATTATCCTGGTTTTGTTTTTACATATAAGTATCTAATTGATGATTTTGAATCATTAATGAATCCGAGTACTGTTTATACTAGTTATTCTGATTTAGAAGAAATTGTAAAAGAAGTTTTGAATCTGTACGAAGAATTTAAGAAAGCGTTCTTGCACAAGGTTAAAATCACATAGTTATTTGGCGCATGTACTATTCTTTTCCCAAACTGGTCAATGAATCGGTGTTTCTTAAGCCTTGACTCTATTGCTCCTTTGGTTCGCTTATGCTCAACAGCAAGACTTTCTATATTCAGCCCATCCAGAAAAGCACTCTTTAATGCTTCATCTTCTTGTTCATTCCAAGGCTTTCCCTTGTTTTCCATACCATTGATTGGTTGCTTCTTCTGTTTTATGTTGTTCAATGTGTTAATAGCAAAATACAGAGCTCTTACAGTATCAATGTTGTTGTATGGAGAATCTTCAGGGAACACCTCCCCCCAACTGCCGCCAGTTTGCAACTGGTGGCCAAGCAGATGGGCCGGATTGAAACAGATATGTTAGGATTACCCGGAAAAGATTAACTTTGGCTTGAAATTTAATGGAACATGAGCAGGAATTATAAGTTTCATAATC
>CAYVTJ010000197.1:0-1554 GCA_964454475.1 Microcaldota archaeon
GGAACGTCGTAGAAGAGAAAATCAACGGCGTAGAAAAAATTTGAAGTGTTACGAAAAAACGGAATTCTTAAAAGGTGAAAACATGAAACAAAATTAACGAGGTAACATTAAAGCAGGATACTACATCTTTGCAAAGATGGGTTTTAATCACTCAGGAATTTTTTCATCATCAATGGAAATGCGATTGTCGCATCACAATCAACGGTCACATGCTTCGCACTCTCGCCTATCTTCCCCCAAGATATCGCCTCCCGTGTCCTTGCTCCTGACAATGAACCATCCGATGATTTGGCAGTTGTAACATAGACCGCATAATCTAAACCCCCCCTGAGCAGGTTGACTCCGATAGTGTGATGTTTGGATATTCCGCCTCCAAGGACAATACCGCCCGTTTTTTCGGCATCAAGGACGTGGGATGCCAGAGTCCCCATATCCTTGGTTACATCTATTCCGAAATCCCTTTTCTTCTGCTTATAGAAATATGTCTGGAGACCAATGGCAGAATCGGTTATCCCTGGGCAGAAAACAGGTATGTTGTTCTTCGCACACCAGTAAAGGAACGAATTCTCGTTTTCTGTCTGTTTTCCTATCTCTTCTGCGATAGCGCTTGGGCTCGTGATTCTTTCCTTTTCATAGAGGCTATCGAAGACGGGGACCATTCTTTCCTCAAGGAGGGTATACCTGTCATTTGGTATTAGAATATTTCCGAGTCGGTTTATGCCCTTCTCATGAAGCTCACTGTCGTCCATCATGAATTCACCCAATTCATAATCGGAATAGGAACGTATCAGATCATGGTCGATGCTGCCTCCTGCAGTTACCACAACATCGATGAATTTCTTCCTGCACAGTTCAGTGAAGATGCCTCGTAGGCCGGTCGCAACCATGTTCGAGGTGAATGAAAGGAATACAGTCACATCCTCTTCCTTCATCTTCTTGATAATGTCTATTGCTTTTGCAAGATCGGTTGCCTGGAACCCGCAATATCTGAGGTCTTTTGCACCTTCTATCCTCTTTATATCCACTATTTTCATGACTTCACCTGATAATCCCAGAGTGCGGATTCTCTATTGCCCATAAAAGATCAAAAACCACGGAGATTCTATTTTAGCAAACAAACCTTTTTTTGTTTCCCTGATTCGGGCTTCAGTCCGGACACTCTTTCGAGAGCTTTCAAATCATAGAAAAAGGACAAGACAGACCGCACATGCGAGGAAAGAAACCAGATTGGCCAGAAGACTGGTTTTAATCTCCTTGATTTTTTCCATATTCTCGAAGATTATGACGAATATTCCAGCATCAGCCAAAAAAGCGAAAATTCCGGATGTTTCTGTTTGGATTGCATGGGGAAATCCAAGGAGAGGAAAAAAGAACCACACAAGAGGCTGGACTGCCATACTCACAAGCACACTATTCCTAAATAACCTTTGCAGAATAATCATCCTCCAGGGTAATCAGGAAGATGTTTGTTTAAAGAAAGAGAGTAAGGACTAAATCCTTGGAGTGAACCCCTATTTGTAGACAACCAGTTAAGCCACATTACTGTTTAAAATC
>CAYVTJ010000198.1:0-1532 GCA_964454475.1 Microcaldota archaeon
GATGTGGCCGCGCCATACCGGCGATTTCGCAATCTTCAGGGTATCTACCGCTCCTGATGGTAGTCCGGCATCTTATTCCGAAGACAACATTCCCCTCAAGCCAAAGCACCACCTCCCCATCTCCCTCGACGGGGTGAAGGAGGATGACTTTTCGATGATCTGGGGTTATCCAGGTGGTACTGACAGATATATGACCTCTTATGGTGTTCAGTTTCAACTTGAATATTTCAATCCTACTATTATAGAAATTTTGGGTAAAAAGCTTGAAACCTGGAAAGAATACATGGATCAAGACAGGGAGATAGCAATCAAATATGCCTCAAAATACTCAAGCCTGGCTAACTTCTGGAAATATAGTATCGGCCAGTCGAAGGGATTGAAGAAGCTGGATGTTTTTGGTGAAAAGCAAAGGCTGGAAAATAATTTTTCCTATTGGGTGAACGTAGATGACGAAAGAAAGGAAAAATATGGTAAGGTATTGGAAGGAATGGAAGAATCATATGCAACTATGAGTGAGGTGTTTAAACCAATAGCTCTTGGTATTTTTGCCGGTTCAGGAGGTCCGGAGATTTTTGAACTGCCACAGACAATGAGATCTGTCTATCAAATGCTTGAAGAAGATACAGAAGAATCAATAGTGAAGGAAACAACTTCCGGAATGAAGGAATCCGTTGAAGAATTCTTTAAGAATTATAGTGCCCGCGCTGACAAAAAGGTCTTCGCTGTTATGCTGGAAATGTATTACAATGAATTAGGCCGTGAAAATATGCCAGAGGAATTCCTTAAACTCGTCGATAAAAAGAAAGGCGACTTTAGTGAACTTGCAGATTACGTTTTTGACAAATCGATCTTCGACGAAAAGGAAGAGGTGATGGAATTTTTGGATGACCCTGATTTTAAGACTTTAAAGAAAGATCCAGCCTATACACTGGCTTCAGCTTTTCAGAATAATACCATGCAATCTATGGGTAGCTTCCAAAATGTACAAAACAGCCTTGGGAAATATGAAAGGCTTTTTATCGAGGGCCTCAGAAAGATGATGCCTAACCGTGTATTCTATCCGGATGCCAACTCCACAATGAGGTTGTCATATGGAACCGTTCAGGATTATGTTGCGGCCGATGCCGTGAGATATGACTATAAGACACATCTCTACGGTGTGATGGAAAAGGAAGACCCTTCGAATGACGAGTTCATCGTACCGGAAAAGCTCAAACAGCTATTCAAGAACAAGGATTACGGCCCTTACGGCAAAGATGGAAAGATGATCGTTTGTTTCCTTACAAACCACGACATTACCGGCGGGAATTCAGGAAGCCCGGTGATCAATGGGAACGGTGAACTGATCGGCATTGCCTTCGACGGCAACTGGGAAGCCATGAGCGGCGACATCGCCTATGAGCCCGAACTGCAACGCACTATCAATGTTGATATCCGTTACGTGCTTTTCGTGATCGATAAGTATGCAGGCGCACAGAACCTGATCGACGAGCTTACCATCGCTCCGAAGAAAAAGAAGACCGAAGTGAAAA